>CAZZGO010000036.1:0-13333 GCA_964654245.1 uncultured Pseudobdellovibrionaceae bacterium
AGGCACATACACACACACCCTTGATGGATCAAGCTCCCGTGGATTTAACACATCTTCGGCAATTCACGGATGGAAACCCCGAAGAGGAAAAGGAATTTTTTGATATCTTCCTGACACAGGCAGAAGAAGGGGTCACCCATCTATCACGCCATATCACGGATGATTATAATGAAGAATGGAAACGAACAGCGCATAAACTAAAAGGATCTGCCGCCAATTTGGGGGCTAATACTTTGTCTAATTTATGCAAAGAAGCAGAGACACTTGCCGATGCCAATGCTGAGAACAAAGCCATTATGCATGAAAATATTTTAAATGAACTTTCAAAAGTTCAGGCATTCTTGGGTGAATTGCACGGGTAAAATCTTTTAATCAGGTGTGGAGATATTCAAGTAATTCTTCTTTTTGAAAAGGCTTGGAAACAAAACCATAAGCCCCCGCCAATAACGCTCTGGACATGTTCGTCACATCATTATTTCCGCTAAACATAACAACAATCATGTGTGGGAATTTCTGGACAACCCATTCCAATATTGTGAATCCAGACCCATCTATCAGATTGATATCCAGAAAAATGACGTCTGGTCGGTATTCTTCTATGCGGCGTATACCATCGATCACACCCGTTGCGGTTGCCAAAAAACAGTGATCTTTTAACGCCGTTCTGACAATCCAGCGCGTCGAGGGCTCGTCTTCGATCAAAAGTACTTTGGGCAGGATTTTTTCCAACTGCTCCACGGTCAAGTTTTTATCAAAGGCTACAGTCATGCACGACCTTCTTTCTTTTGTTTTGATCTGATATGGGGAGATTTTTCGATATATTCGATAAGTTTACTGGTATTAAAAGGTTTCCCGACAAAGCCCTTGGCACCCCTGTGTATGGCCTTCATAACATTATCGCGGTGTCCGTTCGCGCTCAGCATAATGACGTAGGCATTGGGATCCATTTCAAATATTTTATTGAGAACGTTATGCCCATCTACATCCGGCAAGCCAATATCAAGAAAAACCACATCAGGCGCATGACGAACATAGGTCATGAAGGCACCTGCCGCACAGTCTGCAAATGACGCCTCGAGTTTGGCAGGGATGGCTTTTCGGACAACTTTTTGGGTAAAGAGATCGTCATCGACAACAAGAATGTGCGGCTCTGTGCGGTTGTCTCGGCGCGCATCAATGGAACGAACCAGATCAATCCGAATGGGGGCATTCAGTGCCAGTTCGCGGCGGCGCAACTGAGCCTCAAGCTCGCGCATCTGAAGCTGGCCAAGCCTATCACGCTGGGCTGTGATTTTATTTTTTATGAGACCTGCTATCCAGTCCCCGTCATACCCGACTTCAAAAAAAGCGGCTGGCTTCCCTTCGTGGGAAGCCAGCCAGTCTAGGGTGGGGTGGGAGAGGAGACTCGTAAAAACTTTATTCGTCGCGTGTTTGGAAAAGATAAAAACATCCTGATCACTACTTTGTAGGATCTTCACTGACGGTTCATCCATCCGTTCGCTCACCGCGCGATCTATACGCATGAGCCAATCCGCAGGACGATCGGTTATCTGCGAACACAGAAGCACAATGCAACGTGTGGATGGGGCTGTTTCCTTTAACTCCTTTAATAAGGCATACAGCGCTTCATCGGATCTGCTGACAACCGGTATATTCTGGTATTGCATGATCTGTGCCTCTCTTATCTATTATAGTTATAGCAAATGGCGTGCCATATTTTTTTATTGTTTTTCAATAACTTAGAATAACGGCACTGCAAGAAATTTAGATCAAATTAAAAATAAACTGGTGAGATGTGTCGCAATTTCGAACGCCTGCCCTTGGCGTGGTCGCAAAGAGCGTCTAGAATCTTCTCGTCTAAGTCTTTACTCCCCCTTTTATTCGGTGCTGGTGGCATTCTTCATGGCTCAAACCCTTCTGATCATTGATGACGATTCCTCTCAACGAAAAAGCCTGTCGATGCTGGCGTTGAAACGTCTTCCGCTTAAGGTGATGGAATCTAGCAATGGGTCAGACGCGCTAGACCTCATCCGTCAGGATCACACGCGGGTTATTGCCGCCGTCATTCTAGATTTGCATATGCCAAAAATGTCAGGATTTGAATTCATGGATGCCCTGAAGGATGTCCGCACCGATCTGCCTGTCATTATGATTACAGCCTCGCAAAAAACGCAGGACGCCGTTGAGGCCATGAAGCGAGGTGCCGCTGATTTTATCTCAAAGCCCATCGAACCCGAACGATTTATCGTCAGTGTTACAAATGCGCTTAAACGTCAGAACCTTGAGCACGAAGTTCAGCGTCTGACACGGCAAACACAGGGAACGCAACGATTTGAAGATATGATCGGTTATGAGGACGGTTTATCGAGTATTATTACCGTCGCGCGAAAGGCGGCGGCCACCCATATCCCTGTCCTGATCAGCGGCGAAACGGGAACCGGCAAAGAAATCCTCGCCCGAGCCATTCACGGCGAAAGCACACGTCACGAACACCCTTTTGTGGCCATTAACTGCGGCGCAATCCCTGAACAATTAATCGAAAGCACCCTGTTTGGTCATGAAAAAGGGGCATTCACGGGCGCCGTGACCAAAGCTATCGGCAAATTCCGTGAGGCCGAAGGGGGGACTATTTTCCTGGATGAAGTGGGAGAATTACCCGCAGACGCCCAAGTAAAATTACTGCGTGTTCTTCAGGAAAAAGAGGTTGAGCCTGTGGGCGCCGGGCAAACCCTTCCGGTGGATGTGCGGATTATTGCCGCCACACACAGGGACTTATCCGCAGACGTCAAGGCAGGGCGTTTTCGTGAGGATCTTTTTTTTCGGCTGAACGTTCTTCAGATTCACATGCCCGCGCTTCGAGATCGGGCTCAAGATATTCCGGCACTGGCCTATCACTTCATCCGCCGCTTTGCCGCACAAGAAAAACGGCTCTTAAGACGTATTTCAGATACGGCTATGACGCATTTACAACAGCAACCCTGGACTGGAAACGTCCGGGAGCTGGAAAATAAAATTCATCGTGCCATGGTGTTATCAGACCATCCTGAATTACAAATTGACGATTTTTCATCTTCATCCCTGTCTGGATCCAGCGGATCTATGCACTCCCCCGATAGCAAGAGGAGTTCTTTATTTCTGACGCACAATCAAAAATTAAAAACACTTGAGGCTATTGAAATCGAAGTCATACGTCATGCAATTGATTATTGCGGCGGCAATGTGTCCCGGGCGGCGGATGAATTAGGCGTGGCGAAATCCACCTTGTACCGAAAGTTAGAAACACCGTCCAAGACGTAAAAGATTTAGGAAAAAATGGTCGGGGTGACAAGATTTGAACTTGCGACCCCTTGCACCCCATGCAAGTGCGCTACCAGGCTGCGCTACACCCCGACCGGACGACTGGTGGGAATGTGTTAATGGACTTTGGGGGAAAAGGCAACTCTTTCGATGATCATCTGACGGCCTTCTACAGGAAATAGGTTTCCCGGGCCATTTCCCGCACTTCCAGCGTCAGGGCACATAGATCCCCTAGCGTGGCCGCCTTGGCCTTTAGACATGTCTGCAGAGCCGTGCCATAGGCCACCCGGGTCGCCTCATCCCGTCCCGTGAGCAAGGACAGGGTCACATGAATCATCGCCGTCTTGCCGCCGCCCAGAACATAATCATCAATCCGAACCGCCCGTGTCTTGATACGCGTTTCATCCACCCCGGCACCCGCCAGTGCCGCGTGAAGACCGCGAAGAAGATCCGGGATATCCATCCGCCCCACCAAATTGGCCGAATATTCAGCCACGATATGCGGCATAAGCCCCCCCCTTAAAAGATATGAATGACCTTAGGCGGCCATATCGACCAGTTGACGCAGAGATTTAAGGTCATCGAGCATCAGTTCAAGCATCACGCGCTGAGTATCTGACAGATCACGTTTAACGCCGGCCGCAGGGGTGATAGCGGCCGGACTTTCCACAGAATCAGCGGCGGGCTGGATTTTTGATTCCGTCGCAAAGACCGGTGCCACACTGGCTACCTGCGCATTCACGATTTGCTGTCTGCCCTGCCCTTTCAGAAGTTTTTGAACACCCTTGATCGTGTACCCTTCGGTATAGAGCAGATGATGAATACGTTTTAACGTCGCCACATCTTCGGGGCGGTAATAACGTCTGCCGCCGCCACGTTTTAGCGGACGCACCTGTGTGAATTTTGTTTCCCAAAACCGAAGCACATGTTGGGGGATGCCCATGTCATCGGCCACTTCGCTGATGGTGCGAAAGGCACTGGCAGATTTTTGAACTTTGGGGCGATCTTGATCTAAGGCCGGATCTTCTGAAACGGGCATTCCTTGGAATGATGTATGCGCAAATGAAGTCATCGACATGTCCTTTTTCTCACGACAGGGATATTACAGACCCGAAGGAAAAAAGGCCGCGTTAAAAAAACGCGAATCTATTTCCCTTTGGCTATTCTGTCTTTTAAGACGTGCGAGGCGCGGAAGACAAGTACCTTACGGGGACTAATCGGAACTTCTACACCGGTTTTTGGATTGCGGCCAATACGCTCTCCCTTTTCCCGGATCGCAAAGCTCCCGAAGGAGGATAATTTGACGTGATCCCCCGAAATGAGGGCGTTCATGATTTCATCGAGGGTCTGTTCGACCAAATCTGAGGATTCGTTGCGGGAGAGCCCGACCTGTTCATAGACCGCTTCGGCAAGGTCAGCGCGCGTTAAGGTGCGTTCAGTCATGGGAATCCCCTTTCAAATACATATAAAGGGTACCCCACATACGCCAAAATGTCAATAAATCAAATGGGTTAGATATAAAAAAGCCGTGGATTTCGTCTTAAAACCGAAGAAGTGCCGACCCCCAGGTCAGGCCGCCACCCAAGGCTTCGAACAGCAACAGGTCGCCGCGCTTGATTTTCCCCGCCCGAACCCCTTCATCCAGCGCCAGCGGGATCGAGGCCGCCGAGGTATTCCCATGATGGTCAATCGTAACAATCACCCGTTCCATGGGCATGTCCAGTTTTTTGGCCGTTGATTCGATAATCCGGATATTGGCCTGATGCGGCACCAGCCAATCAATATCCGCAGAGGTAATGCCATGATACGCCAGCGTTTCATCCACGATATCCGCCATATAATTCACGGCATATTTAAAAACTTCCTTGCCTTCCATCAGGATATGTCCGGCCTTGCCGGTGCTGGATGGCCCCCCGCTGGTCATCAGGATATCCCGGTGATTCCCGTTCGCATAAAGATGCGTGGAGTGAACCCCCCGCCCAGCCACGCCAGGTGTGGGTTCATCATGCGATTCTAAAATAACCGCGCCTGCCCCATCAGCGAAAAGTACGCAGGTGGTGCGATCCTGCCAGTTAACGATGGATGACATTTTTTCGGCGCCAATCACCAGAATGCGTTTGACTTGCCCGGCCTTAATAAAATTATCGGCGACCGACAGCGCATATACAAACCCCGTACATACGGCCTGAATATCAAACGCCAGTCCGGGCGGAATACCCAGTGCCGCCTGAACCTTGACCGCCACCGACGGAAAGGTGTTATCGGGTGTTGTTGTGGCCACAATCACCCCATCAATATGCAATGGGTCTATGCCCGCGGATTGAATGGCCACCCGCGCGGCGTTAATCGCCATATCGCCCGTGGTTTGATTTGGCGCCGCGATATGGCGTTGCCGAATTCCGCTTCGCTGAACGATCCACTCATCGGTGGTATCCACCATTTTTTCAAGATCAGCGTTCGTCAGTATTTTTTCCGGTAAAAATGACCCTGTACCTGTGATGATGCTTTTGATCGACATGTTCTGACATCACCCTTTCAAGCTTGCGCCGTTTCGGGAACAGGCGCGGCGGAGATAACGTTCTGGGCGATCAGACGATCCATTTCTTCGGCAACTTTTTTATTAAACCCGCCGCTGACCAAGTGCGCGGATACGTGAATGGCATTTTCCGTGGCGATCACATCACTGCCGCCGTGGCTTTTAACACAAATGCCGTTCAACCCTAAAAACATGCCCCCATTATATTTGCGCGGATCAACACGGTCTTTCATGCGCTTCATCGCCCCGGATGCCAGAAAATATCCCAACATGGCCAAAGGCGATGATTTAAAGGCCTCTTTTAAAAACTGGGATGTGAGTTTTCCCACACCTTCGGCGGTTTTAAGCGCGACATTCCCCGTAAACCCGTCAGTGACAACCACATCCACCGTGCCTTTGGTGATATCGGTGCCTTCGATGAACCCATGATACCGCCCGGGGAATTGTCCCGTGGACAACATCGCCGCGGCTGAGCGCACTTCTTCGTGCCCTTTCATGTCTTCAGTGCCGACATTCAGCAATCCCACGGATGGCGAATCCACCCCCATCACGACGCGGGCATAAATCGCGCCCAAAACGGCAAACTGGGTCAACACCTCGGCGTCACATTCCAGATTAGCCCCCAGATCCAGCATCAAGGTGCGGCCTGTCAGGGTTGGAAAGGTGCTGGCGATGGCCGGACGCGAAATTCCGGGCAGGCATTTTAAAATCATTTTCGAGAGCGCCATCAGCGCGCCCGTATTCCCCGCCGATATCACCCCATCGGCCTGACCTTCGGCCACAGATTCAATCGCCAGACGCATGCTGGTGTCTTTGCTTTTGCGAATGGCACTGGAGGCTTTATCATCACTCGATATTTTTTTATCCGTGTGTACAATGCGCGAGACCGCAGATAAACCCGGATACTGTGCCATCTGTTCGGCAATCAATGCTTGATCCCCGAAGAAGATAAATCGAAGTGAGGATGTTTTTTGAAAGGCACCAGCCGCCGCCGGGACAAACACACAGGGGCCAAAATCACCCCCCATGGCATCAATCGCAATCGTTTGAACGGGTGTCATGATAAAATGTGGGGAAACCGTCTGGTTAACGAAAAATATCCGGCGACTTTAGTACAAAATCGCCGGGGTGCAAATTGTTTTAAACGGTAAAGGGAAATTAGCCCCGCGCTTTCAGAACCTGACGGCCTTTATAGGTACCGCTTTTCAGGTCGATATGGTGCGGGCGCACGGCTTCGCCAGTTTGGGCATCTTCAACCCAGTTCGTAGCGGTTAGCGCATGGTGAGAGCGACGCTTATCTCTGCGGGCTTTCGATGTTTTTCTCTTGGGAACGGCCATGGTTATATTCCTTATTCGGTCAAATTCTGGGGCTTAATTAAACAAAAAACGGGGGGAAGGCAAGTAAATTATCAAGTTGGGTCGGTATCCGTGGGCTTACCTTTGACCTGAATTTTCCAATCCTTCAGGGCTTCGAAGGGATTTTTGCGCCCGGGCAAGGGCTTACCTTGTTTTAAATCTTCATCCGTCAGGGGGGAAACCACTCCCGGACGGCGCGGAAACGCTGGAATGCCAAGGGAAAGATGCTGGGCGGCCAGCTCCCCCAGGTCAATCTGCCCGTTCACGACCGGCTCCGGGTCGTCCACTTCATTCAAAATTTCCTGCTCCGCGTGGCCTTTGGCCATATCGCGGTCTTTGCGTGCCTTGGCGAAGGACACGGCCTTGACCTCTTCGGCAAAACAACCTTCGACAGGTTCCTCGATATCCGTATCCACGGGCTCTTGGGTGACCACACATAACTGATGCACACGCGCCGTGACGGAACCCGTTATCCGTATCAACCCGGCTTGAACGGGCGACACCTCAAGATTGGCAGTCACGTGACTTAAGCCTTCCACCGCAAAACGGCGAGACAGGGCACGGCACTCATCCTGATTGGCTGAAAATGTCACCTCAAGCGTCGTTGAGGTCAAATCTTCGATGTCCAATAGATACGGCCATTCTGATTGAATATGAGGGGCAGGTTTACGGCTTCGTGCCATGTCAGGCCGCCTTTCGGACGATATCGGATACCGCCCCTACAGCTTGACCTTGCACATAGTCCACCAGCTTGCGCACCGTTTCAGGCGATATGCCCGGCACGGTTCCATACACATTGCGGCGTATCGCCTCTGCCAGCATCAAGGCATTCCCCGACGCCAACGCAGACTCATACGCCTCTCTACGGCCATTAAATGCCGACATCATGCGTTTCATGTGACGCGGCACACTTAAATCCCCGATGCCCATTTCCCTAAGGGATCGATCCACCCCCACAAAAAAACGGTCAAACAACGCCTGAGAGGATTTCTTATCCATATCCCGCATCGCCAGAATCATGAACAGGCTGGTGATATCAAAACGTCCATCCAGCGTATCCGGGACGCCAAAATCCTGAAACAAAACAGGGTTCAATGCCGCCTGAGCCACGCGAGTGTACACGCGGTCGGCCTCAAGCCGCCGGGCACGTCGTTTCGGGTCAAAAATCCAGAACATGCACGGCAATATATAAGTAAAATTCAAAAAAACAAACCTTAAGTCACCTCAAAATAGACATGATTGAAAATCAGGGTGAGATGTCTTAAATCTAACAGGCGTTTATATCTTGGACGATAAAGGGAAAATATCGATGAAACATGTGGGTTTATTTTTGGTCTTGGGTCTGATGATATCTGCCTGCACCCCCACGCAAGCCACACGGGGCAACATGGTCGATCCGGACCGGATGGCCGAATTGGTGCCCGGAATAAGCACGCGTCAGAACGTGCTTCAGACCTTGGGTTCCCCCACCACGGTAGCACCTTTCGATGACACGATATGGTATTATATCGGCCAGAAAACGGAACAGCGCGGCGTATTAGATCCCGAGATTGTTGAACAAAAAGTCGTTGTTGTGGCTTTTACCCCGGAAGGGACGGTCGAATTGGTGGAACCGATTGACGCTAGCCAGATCAACGTCCCCATCGCCCGCCGTAAAACCCCCACCGGCGGAAACGAGGTCACGGTCATGCAACAGCTCATGGGGAATCTGGGACGGTTTAACCGCCCGGCGGACGAAGCGGCGCGATAGGTGACTTCGCCTATCTTTTTTCAAAAACGCTGACCAATTCCGTGTGCGTCGACCAGATGAAGGGGTCGACGGGTTGAATGGCTTTAAGATCATACCCCCCACTCACCAGCACCCGTGCATCCCGCGCAAACGACGCCGGCGAACACGACACATAAATGATCTTAGACACACCTGATGAGGCCAACGCGGAAGATTGGGCACTGGCGCCGGCACGCGGCGGATCTAAGATCACGGTATCAAATATTTTAAGTTCGGCCGGGGAGAGAGGGTCTTTAAACAAATTGCGCACCTGCGCCTTGATCCCGCGTGATGTCAGTGCCCTGATCGCCGGGGCATCCATATCCACCGCCGTGATGGATTGAACCTGTGACATTACATGCCCGGTAAAAAGTCCGCTTCCTGAAAACAGGTCGGCCACATGACGTGCCCCTGTGGCATGCTGGGTCACCTGCTCTGCCAAAATCTGCTCGGCTTCATCACTGGCCTGAAGGAACGTCCCCGGGGGTAGATCGACCGTTAAATCCCCAAATCTTTTTTGAAAGGGTTTCAAAGAAAGTAACGGTTCAAACATATCCCGGTCACGCGCCCGCACATTAATGCGCGAGATGTTCAAGGCGTGTGCCATATCGGCCAAAATTTCCTGAGATTTAAGATGGAGGGGCAAACGCCCGGTCACAGATATTTCCACCTGATGATCCACCTTTTGAATCATCAGATCTAACGTCTGGTGCGGTGCCATAAGGGACATCAGATAGGGTTTTAATCTGTCACGCAGGGTCATGATGTCCGGGTGCAAAATCTGGCAGGCGGGAATATCAATCAACTCATCCGACAGCCGTTTATTGAACCCAATGATCACGTCCTTTGCCGTCCGGCAGACGGAAAAACTGGCTCTTCGGCGTGTGCGCGCAGGCATGACGATCATCGGGCGGATATCCGGACACGATATCTGGGCGCGGGATAACACCTCCCGAAGCCATCTGGTTTTCATCTCAAGATAGGCGGGTGTCGAGAGATGTTGGAGTGTACACCCCCCGCAGACCCCAAAATGAGAACAAGGTGGGGTTACGCGCGCTACGCCGGGTGTTAAAATCTCTAAAATCTGTCCCCGGTTCTGCCCCTCTGGGTTCGTGCGTACCGACGCCCGCACCACATCCCCCGGTACCGTCAGCGGAATAAACACAACCGCGCCGTCAGGACGGCGGGCGATCCCGTCACCCCCCTGCCCGATATCGGTGATGGTCATGATTTCACTCATGCGCTGTTTGTATCACAGAACATAAAAAAACCTGCTGAGAAATAGCAGGTTTTGAATAGGTAATAGTGCCCTCTTGAGAGGCCTAATCTTCGTCATCCAAAGACGCCAGTCCGGTGAACTGGGACTGGGATGTCCAGAAACGCTCAAACATTTTCAAGGTCTTGTTAACCTCGGTCATGCGCTCAGGGCTTAACTCCCCGCCTTTTAATTTGGTCTCGTGCCGGATGAACATATCTTCCAGCATCTTGTATAAATCCTTGCCCTTGGACGAAAGCTTAACCCGGATAGACCGTTTATCATGAACAGACCGTTCCTGTTCGATATATCCGTTTTCGGACATTTTCTTGACGTTATAGGATACGTTAGACCCCAGATAATATCCCCGGAGCGTCAATTCACCCACCGTCATATCATCATGGCCGATGTTATACAGGATCATGGCCTGAACGTTGTTGATATCCTGAATGGATTTCCGGTCAAGTTCGACCTTCACCACATCCAAAAAATAACGGTGCAGGCGTTCAATCAGTTGAATTGATTCGAAATAAGGGGTCGTGGTCACGATCTGTCTCTCCGGTTGATCTTGAAGGAAGTGTACATGGACGTCAGAATCCCTTGGCATAAAAAGGGACAAATACCAGTGTAAGATCAAAATATTAACGAATTCTATGTTTTTCGGCAATCCCGCAGATTTCTGAGGGGTCAGACTTGACCAAAGTCAGGTATTTTTTTGCAAAAACCGTTTACTTTTGCCGTTTGTTGGCATAACCCATTATCAGATTGGACTGAAAAAGACTGGATGACCATGAAAACCAAAAACGCCGCTTCCGTAATGTCTGCGCCTTCTCATGAACACACACATGATCACCCAAACGGGCACGGACATAGCCATGTTCACGGCCGCGGTGATGCCCCGGCCAAAGCCTTAAGCAGTTCTGCCTATCCCCATGTGCGGATGCGCCGTCTGCGCGGGATGGATGCGCTTCGTGATATGGTGCGTGAACATCATGTCCGGGTGGAAGATCTGGTTTATCCGTTATTTGTCGAAGAAGATGTTCATGAACGTCTGCCGATCCCCTCGATGCCGGGCGTGTTTCGTGAAACGGAAAAGTCACTTGAGATCGCGGTTAAAAACGCCGCCGCCGCGGGGCTTAAATCCATTATGCTGTTCGGGGTATCACACCACAAAGATCACACAGGTTCTGATTCCTGTGACCCGAATGGGTTATTAGCACGGATGATTGACCGCGCAAAGCAAACCGCGCCGGATATGGTGGTCATTGCCGATGCCTGTTTTTGTGAATATACCGACCATGGTCATTGCGGCCCTCTCAATGACAGAGGCGACGTTGATAATGACCGCACGGTCGAACATATCGCCATGCAAGCCGTGATCGCCGCCGAAGCCGGCGCCGATATGATTGCCCCGTCCGGCATGATGGATGGACAGGTTGCCGCCATTCGCCATGCGCTGGATGTCACCGGGTTCAACCATATTCCCATCATGGCCTATGCCGCGAAGTTTGCGTCTGTTTTTTATGGCCCCTTCCGAGATGCGGCGGGATGTGCGCTGGGTAAATCAATGCAAAAGGTACGCACCGACCGCAAAACCTATCAGATGGATCCGGCCAATGCCCGTGAAGCCCTGCGCGAAGCCGCGCTGGACGAAGGCGAAGGTGCCGACATGTTGATGATTAAACCCGGCATGCCCTATCTGGATGTGCTGGCCAATCTGCGCCGGGAAACGCGTTTGCCGCTCGCCGTGTATCAGGTCAGCGGGGAATATGCGATGATGAAATTTGCCGCCGCCGCGGGTGCCCTGAATTACGAACAGGCGATGATGGAAAGCCTTCTGGCCTTTAAACGCGCCGGTGCCGACCTGATTTTAACCTATGGCGCACAGGATGCCGCCGGGTGGATCAAGAATAACACCTAAATCCATATGTCAATAAACCGTCTGTTTAAAAAATTCAGACACGTCACGCCTGAATACCTTGATTAGCAGGTGAAATCAGGCGATATTTACCTTTGTGATGACTCGTCTTCCCGCCCCTGATTTTTTAAGGCTCGCTTAATCCCATGAAATTTATCGGTATTGCCCTCGTTTTTGTTTGTACCGTTGGCGGGCTCATGATGGCGGCTGGGGTGGATAAGGCGATTGGCCTCATCCTTCACGCCATTTTGCCGGCGGCGCCGGGGGAATTCGTGATTATTTTCGGGTGTGCGGTCGCGGCCTTTTTGATCGCCAACCCGCCCGAAGTCGTGAAATACACGATGAAATATTTCAAGGCCTTGAAACAGCCCTCGGCCTATTCCAAGGATGATTATGTCGATCTGCTGTCGATGCTTTTTTCTGTGTTCAAACTGGCACGGACAAAAGGATGGTTGGCGATGGAGCAACATATCGAGAAACCCGACGAAAGTACGTTATTCCAACAATTCCCGATTTTTCATCACAATCATCATGCCACGACATTCCTATGTGATTATTTGCGCATTATTTCTTTGGGGAATGATAATCCCCATCACATCGAAGCCTTGATGGATGAAGAAATCGAAGTGATCGCCCATCACGAAGGCCATCCCGGCCACGCTGTCCAAACAATGGCCGATGGTATTCCCGCACTCGGGATTGTCGCGGCGGTTTTGGGCGTGATTAAGACGATGGCGTCCATCTCTGAACCGCCGGAAGTGTTGGGGAAAATGATCGGCGGGGCACTGGTGGGAACATTTCTGGGCGTATGGCTTGCCTATGGATTTGTGGCACCGATTGCGGGTGCCATGACCTCGAGAGCGGCCACCGAAGTCATGTATTACCGCGTGATGAAGGCGGGTGTGGTCGCCTTTTTGAACGGCGCCGCGCCGCAAGTGGCAGTTGAATTTTCACGTAAGTTGCTTCCCCATGAGGTTCAGCCCACGTTTGCGGAGCTTGAAGAAAAACTCAACTCCCTGCCCGCGCCCGGATAACCCTTCTAAGATACCCTTAAGGGGAAGATGACGCCATGGCCGACAAAGCCGATAAAAAACAGGACGAACTTCAACCGATCATCGTCAAGAAAGTCAAAAAAGGCGGTGGCGGCCACCATGGCGGTGCGTGGAAAGTGGCATATGCCGACTTCGTGACGGCGATGATGGC
>CAZZGO010000037.1:0-7499 GCA_964654245.1 uncultured Pseudobdellovibrionaceae bacterium
GCGGGGCGCAGGGGCTGGACCCTGAATTCGTGGCCGAACTTGAAAAAATGTACGGATTCGACAAGCCCGCGCACGAACGTTTTTTTCAAATGGTCGTCAATTATCTTCAATTCGATCTGGGACAAAGTTATTACCGCGATGTCTCCGTGATTGATCTTGTGCTCGAAAAAATGCCGGTGTCTATTTCGCTTGGGCTCTGGTCAACATTGATTATTTATCTAATTTCCATTCCGCTGGGCATTCGTAAGGCGGTTAAGGACGGGCAATCTTTCGATATCTGGACGTCGGCGGCCATCTTCATTGGTTATGCCATTCCGTCCTTTATGTTTGCCATCTTACTGATCATCCTGTTTGCGGGGGGGGCGGTATTTTGACATCTTTCCCTTGCGTGGCATCGTCTCAGATAACTGGGCGGATATGAATACATGGGCACAAATTGCCGATTATTTCTGGCATATGGCCTTGCCAATTGCCGCGATGGTGATTAGCGGTTTTGCCGGGCTGACGATGCTCACCAAAAATTCCTTTTTGGATGAGATCAATAAGCAATATGTCCTCACCGCACGCGCCAAAGGGCTGGAACAAAAACAGGTACTCTATGGCCATATCTTTCGAAATGCGATGTTGATTGTGATTGCGGGATTCCCTTCGGCGTTCCTGTCGATCTTTTTTACCGGGTCGCTCTTGATAGAGGTCATCTTCTCCCTCGATGGATTGGGGCTTCTGGGGTATGAAAGCGTTATCAACCGTGACTACCCGGTCGTGCTGGGAACGCTGTATATCTTCTCGCTCATGGGGCTTTTGACGACCTTGCTCCGGGATGTGATTTATGTGCTGGTGGATCCGCGGATCGACTTCAACAGCCGAACGGTTTAAGGCCTTTTTCAAGGCTCCATATACCATTTGACAGAATGATATGAATCGGTCTATGTTCCGCCCAGTTTTAACGAAAGATCGACACACGTGAATACCAAGTTTCTGCATAAAAAGCTCTCTACCTTGCGCGACCGTATCCGCGCAGAAGGTCATGTCTCCCCCGAGATTCAGGCGGAGCTTTATGATTTATTGGAACAAAGTGTGACGTCGCCTTCTGCGCTCCAGACCGGAATTGGCTCCATCAAGGCCGCTAACCAAAATGTCCCCTTAAACGACGATCAGATCAAACGTCTGAAGATCGTTGAAAAAACC
Source organism: uncultured Pseudobdellovibrionaceae bacterium (assembly GCA_964654245.1). Taxonomy (GTDB): domain Bacteria; phylum Pseudomonadota; class Alphaproteobacteria; order Micavibrionales; family Micavibrionaceae; genus UWPOB-MICAV1. The sequence continues at coordinate 1,189 of CAZZGO010000037.1, forward strand.
GGCACCGGCAGTTCCTCTATCCACTAACAGCCACGCCCGGTTTTTAAAAAACCCGCTCGCCAGACAGCTCATCTGCGTTTAGTATTTGGCGTATGACTCTCTCCCCCCTGTCCCGTCGTCGGTTCGCACAGTTCAAGGCCAATAAGCGCGGATTTTATTCTTTCTGGATTTTTCTATGTTTGCTGGGCGTCTGCCTGTTTGCTGAATTCATTGCCAACGATAAACCCATTTTGGTGCGTTATGACGGCCAATTTTATACCCCTGTTTTCACAGTTTATCCTGAAACGGCTTTTGGCGGGGATTTTGAAACCGAAACCGATTATCGTGATCCCTTTGTCAAAGAATTGATCGAATCCAAAGGATGGATGGTCTGGCCGTCGATCCGTTTTTCCCATGACACTATCAATTATGACCTTCCGACCCCGGCACCTTCGGCACCAACGGCTGAAAATATATTGGGCACGGATGACCAAGGGCGAGATGTTGCCGCGCGGGTGATTTACGGTTTTCGTCTGTCCGTTATTTTCGGCCTTATTCTGACGCTTATTTCATCCGTCATTGGTATTACGGCTGGCGCCTTTCAAGGATACTATGGCGGTAAAACGGACTTGATCCTGCAACGTATGATCGAGATATGGTCATCCCTACCCTCGCTTTATATCCTGATTATTTTTTCCGCCATGTTTGTCCCCGGTTTTTGGACTTTGCTTCTGATCTTGTTGTTGTTTTCATGGGTCTCTTTGGTGGATGTCGTTCGCGCCGAATTTTTCCGTACCCGTAATTTTGATTATGTGCGTGCGGCAGGGGCTTTAGGCGTTTCCAACCTGACAATCATGTGGCGGCATGTCCTGCCCAACGCCATGGTGGCAACGTTGACGCTGATGCCGTTTATTCTAACGGGATCGATTACTGCGCTGACCTCGCTTGATTTTCTGGGACTGGGACTGCCCCCGGGGTCGCCGTCACTGGGTGAATTACTGGCTCAGGGGAAGAATAATCTTCAAGCCCCTTGGCTGGGGATCACGGCATTTGTATCGCTCGCACTGATGCTGTCATTACTGACCTTTGTCGGCGAGGCCGTGCGAGATGCGTTTGATCCTCGGAAAAATATTGTCTAACCCAATTTATTGTGTTGTGCGGATACAATCGTAGAAGGCGGCCGCTTTAAGATCAAAGTTCCTGCTCCTTCATCGGTCAAAATTTCTGTCCGTAACGCCGTCAAATCTTTACCGTCCAAAATGGCCACACCGCCGACACCTTGTTTAATCACGCGCGCGGCCGCCTCAAGTTTGGCGATCATACCACCCTTGATAACACCGTTATCAATTAACTGCGGTATATCTTCGATATAAATCTGGGTAATCCGTTTTTTATCAGCGTCATAAACATACGTATCCGACATAAAAATAAGACGTGCCACTTTCAAGGCCGCCCCCAAAGAAGCGGCCGCATCATCCGCATTCACGTTAAAATTGGCACCATCTTGACCCAAACAAATCGGATGAATCACGGGGATTAACCCGGCCGATAAAATTCCTTTGAGATATCTAGGATTAACCTGAAACACTTCACCTGTTCGGCTATCCGGCATTTTATGGTGGGCTTGGGCAATCATCAGTCCACCGTCATTCCCGCTTAAGCCTACCGCCCGTATGTCTGATCCCAAGCTAGATGCAATCCGGTGGAGTTCATTGACAATCGTCAGATTAATGGCTGACAAACATTCATGCGTGATTTTAAGAGCGTCCATACTCGTGGGGCGTACACCATTAACGAGTTCCTCAAATAAATTAGCGTCTTTTAATTTCTGGGTGATCTGGGTTCCGCCCCCATGCAGCAAAATAATATTGGCCCCAAAGTTTTTGAGCGTAATAGCTTCCTTGAGGAGTTCGGTGAGTGCGGGTTGATTGAGAACAATCTCTCCCCCGAATTTCACCAAAATGGTTTTACCACGGTACTTGCTCGCATACATCGATGCGACTGTTTCAAAATCCCGTAAAATGTCCGTACCCAAAACACCTATACTCATCACACACACCCTATTTTTTTTATGATTAAATGTTAATACAATCTTATTAATTAATATGTCAATAAATTTTTCTTGACAGATCAGATTTTTAACCGTACTTTTCTGTCTATGGCAACTCTTATGACGTTAATATCTCTCCGCCGACGTACGCGCTGATCGCGCGTGCGGATGAGTTTGTCTTAAGTTTCCCTGACATAAACCTCTCCAAAACAAAGACGCGATCGACCCAAGCCCTTCGAACAAAAAGGCCGCTGATCTGCGCATGTTTAACCCCTGATACCCCAAAGAGAGTGTTTGAAAATGTCTGCTTGCCTATCTGTCTCCTTGTCCGCCCCCTATGTGATGGCCGCCGAAGGTGCGGCGCATGTTCGGATTACCCCGATGACACAGGTAAACCCGGACGACCTAACGGCGTTCTTAGCCCTTCATCAGTTCGCGCAGGAAAAGGCACCGGGCTTTTTAAAGCCGTTATCGGTCGAGGCCGTGCAGAAATCTGACGTTCTGGTTCAGGTGAAGTCCGCGACAGGCCGCGTTTTAGCGCAGTGCCTACTCACCCAAGGCGACAACATGGAAAAATCAGAATTTGCCCATTATCCGGCAGATCATAAACATGGCAAGACACTCATTATCTCCTCACTCGCGGGATTAAAACACGGCGACATGATGATGACGTCTATCGTGAATTACGCTCGGGAAAATGGGTATGAAGGACTTCTGGCCAAGACCCATAGCCGGAATAGCAAGGGCATTGATTTTTTTGACGCCCATCACTTCACGAACGGCATTACCTATACGGCACCGGGTGAGAATTATGCGGCGCATTATTTTTACTTTTCATTAACAAAATCAAAGGGTTTTGTTGCGGTGCCTGTATCCCCAGAGCCCCCATCTGTAGTATAATTACCTTAAGGTAAACCCCTTAGGCCAAGGAGAATCCATGACCACAGATTCCGACAAAATCCTGATCGACCGTGCCCGTCACAACTATATGAATGTCTATACGCTTCAGAATGTGGTTCTGGATCGGGGGGAAGGTGTTTATCTCTATGGCACGGACGGCAAAAAATATTTAGACTGTGCCGCCGGCATCGCCGTGTTGGCCTTGGGACATGGGCATCCCATCTTCAAACAGGCCATTCAAACCCAAATGGATAAACTGGCCATGTGTACGGGGTCGTTTGTGACCACCGAAAAAGTGGCTGTGTCTGATTTTTTAACCCAAAGCGCCCATATGGATCGCGCTTTTTTGTGTAATTCTGGTGCCGAAGCGGTAGAAGGTGCCTTAAAAACGGCGCGTCTGTGGGCTCATCATGAAAAAGGAGCACATTGTAAGGAATTCATCACCTTTAAAAATGCTTTTCATGGCCGAACCTATGGCGCGGTCAGTGTCACGGAAAAGGCACGTACCTATCCTGAATTTGGGCCCTATATCCCCGGTGTCCATTTCGCCGAATACAACAACCTGGATTCCGTTCGGCCTTTGTTATCCGACAACATATGCGCCATTATCGTGGAAACCATTCAGGGCGAAGGGGGCGTACTCCCCGGGACACCGGATTTCATTACCGGGCTTCGCAAAATATGTGATGAACATAATATCTGTTTGATCATTGATGAAATCCAGACCGGTATTGGCCGGACGGGAAAAATGTTCTGCCATCAAAATTACGGTATCAAACCCGATATCATGACCCTGGCCAAAGGCATGGGCGGCGGTTTCCCTGTCGGCGCGTTTCTGGCGATGGAAAAATTCGGGAAATATATTAAACCCGGAACGCACGGTACCACCTATGGCGGCAACCCGCTCGCGTGCGCGGTCACGCTCGCGGTGTCATCCGAAGTGGCCAAACCTGAATTTCTGGCGCAGGTCAAAGACACAGGGGCGTATTTTATGGACGGCCTTAAAAAACTGAAATCCGATACGAACTCCATCGAAGACATACGCGGCAAGGGTCTGATGATCGGCGTGGATACTGTCTATGATATCAAAAAACTGCTTCCGGCTTTGCTGGATACGGGGTTAATCGCCACGCAGGCCGGTGACCGATCCCTACGGCTAACGCCGCCGCTTATTTTCACCCACGATCACGTGAACGAAGCCTTAGATAAAATCGGTCACGTCATCCGCAAAGGAGATTTGTAATTCCCATGACCCGTCATTTTATTGATCTGGAAGACATATCCAGAGACACCCTGCACGCGATTTTAAAAAATGCCCATGATTTGAAACGTCAAAAATTTTCGCCGCCGCAAATTTTTGATGGGCTATCCCTTGCCATGATTTTTGATAAAAAATCGACACGCACGCGTTTGTCATTCGAAGTCGCCATGAAACAACTCGGCGGTCATACCACCGTCATGACACTGGACGATATGCAGATCAGCGGCGCAGAAAGCATTGAGGATACCGCGCATATTCTCTCCCGTTTTGTCGATGGGGTGATGATACGGGCATCCGGCCATGACTTGCTTACCGGTCTGGCGCAGTATAGCACCATCCCTGTCATTAATGGACTGACGGATCATTCTCATCCCTGCCAGATCATGGCGGATCTCATGACCATCGAAGAAAAACGGGGGTCCATTGCGGGCAAAAAAATTGCCTGGCTGGGGGATTATAATAACGTGGCACATACCTATGTTCAGGCGGCACCAATTTTTGGGTTTGAACTCGCCATCGCTACGCCGCAAAAATCAACCCATAGCCCGGCAGAGGCCGTCAAAGATGCCGATGCCGTTGTCACAGACACATGGGTATCCATGGGACAGGAAGGCAAGGATATTGAGAAATTCTGGCCGTATCAGGTCACCTCTGAATTGATGTCAAAAGCCAAACCGGACGCCTTGTTCATGCATTGTATGCCTATCCACCGGGGTGAAGAGGTCACCGAAGATGTTTTAAAATCTCCGGCTTGCGTGATTTATGACGAAGCCGAAAACCGCCTTCATGCCCAAAAAGCCATTCTGGCGTGGTGTTTTGAACAAAGCGGCGTCACGCTCAATCGACGTAGCTCTTAATATCTTTTAAGGATGCCCCCTTAAACGGTGCATCTGTTCTTGCGCCGCAAGATAAGCTGTGTAAAAAATATCATCATCTAACCCACGAAAGGAACACACCCATGTCCCCCTCTAAAGGCAAAGTTGTCCTGGCTTATTCAGGCGGTCTTGATACCTCCGTCATTTTAAAATGGTTGATCGAAGAAGGATATGAGGTCATTGCCTATATCGCGGATGTGGGACAGGACGAAGATTTCGCGGCCGCCAAAGAAAAGGCAATCAAAGTCGGCGCATCGAAAGTTTACGTAGAAGATTTAAAAGAAGAATTCGTCACAGATTATATTTTCCCAGCCTTTAAGGCCAACGCGCTCTACGAAGGCCGCTATCTGCTGGGAACATCGGTGGCACGGCCAATTATTGCCAAACGCCAGATTGAAATCGCCGAAAAAGAAAAGGCACAATTTGTCTCTCATGGTGCCACGGGAAAGGGTAATGACCAAGTTCGTTTTGAACTTTCCTATTATGCACTAAAGCCGGATATCAAAGTGATTGCGCCGTGGAAATCGCCTGAGTTTTTGGCACGCTTTCGGGGACGCACAGATATGATCCAATATGCTGAACAATATGGGATTCCGATTAAAGCCTCTCGGGCGAAACCCTATTCCGAAGATGATAATTTACTTCATATCTCCCACGAAGCCGGCATTCTCGAAGATCCGGGCTCTGCCTGCGCGGAAGATGTGTATTCCCGAACGACGCCGCTTTTGGACACACCCAACAGCCCCGATATCATTTCGCTGACATTCGAAAACGGTATTCCGGTGAAGGTTGTCAATTCGGCGACGGAACGCACGGAGACCAGCCCGCTTCCGCTCTTCATGTATTTGAATGAACTGGGAAGCAAGCACGGCATTGGACGTCTTGATATGGTTGAAAACCGCTTTGTCGGTATTAAATCCCGCGGCGTGTATGAAACACCGGGCGGCGAAATTCTGCTTCAGGCACACCGGGATCTTGAAGGTCTGGTGATGGACCGCGAAGTCATGAAAATCCGGGATATGCTCTCGCTCAAGGTGGCGGAACTGATTTATAATGGCTTCTGGTTCTCGCCTGAGTTTGAATTCCTGATGGAATGTATTGATGCGTCTCAAGCCGGGATAGATGGCACTGTAGAGGTGCAATTGTTCAAAGGCCGAGCCTACCCCATCGCCCGGACTTCGCCGGTGGCTCTCTATGATCCCAAGCAATCATCGATGGATGAATCGGGCGGATATGACCAACAGGA
>CAZZGO010000037.1:7599-8917 GCA_964654245.1 uncultured Pseudobdellovibrionaceae bacterium
GGGCGGTTTGATGCCCGGCCAGACGATCTGATGGAACAGATCAACGCATCGATTGATATCGATAAGCGTTTATATGCCCAAGATATTGCCGGGTCTAAAGCCCATGCCCGTATGCTGGGTGCGTGTGGTATTCTCTCCACTCAAGATGAACAGGCTATTCAATCCGGGCTGGATCAAATTCTGGCTGAGATCACTTCCGGCCAATTTACCTTTCGGCGAGATCTGGAAGATATTCATATGAATATCGAAACACGGCTGAAGGAATTAATCGGTGAGGCCGCGGGGCGTCTGCATACCGCCCGGTCGCGGAACGATCAGGTCGCTACGGATTTCAGATTGTGGGTGCGCGAAGCGTGTGAGGTACTGAAAACACATGTGAACGGCCTAACGGATACGCTCGCGCGCTTATCCGCTGAACATGCCAATACGGTCATGCCGGGGTTCACCCATCTTCAGGTGGCACAGCCCGTGACCTTGGGGCGTCATCTGGATGCCTATGTTCAGATGCTCACGCGGGATCTATCCCGGCTCGACGATTGCCGAAAACGCCTGAATGAATGCCCGCTGGGTTCCGCCGCGCTGGCGGGGACGCCCTATCCTATTAACCGCGATATGACCGCCCATGAATTAGGGTTCGACCGCCCGATGCCGAACACCATGGACGGCGTATCAGCGCGTGATTTTGCGACTGAATTTTTATTTGTCTGTGCGCAGTCCGGGCTTCATCTCTCGCGCTTGGCTGAAGAAATTATCTTGTGGACGACCCCGCAGTTCGGTTTTCTGCGTCTGGCCGATCAATGGTCAACGGGATCATCCATCATGCCGCAGAAAAAAAACCCGGACGCGGCGGAATTAATCCGCGCCAAAACAGGCCGGTTGAACGGTAATCTTATTCAACTCTTGACGGTGCTGAAGGCACTTCCCCTCACCTATAATAAGGACATGCAGGAAGACAAAGCCTGTGTGTTTGAAAGTTTTGACACGCTGGTGCTCTGCCTTTCGGCGATGAATGGCATGATGGCAACCGCCACATGGCATAAAGACACTATGCGCAGGGCCGCCGAAGGCGGGTATGCCACCGCGACCGCGCTCGCTGACTGGTTGGTCATGACCCTTCATATGCCTTTCCGTGATGCCCATCACGTGACCGGGCGGATCGTCAAACTGGCAGAAAGTAAGGCCTGCCGTCTTGATGAACTTTCGCTGGATGAATTACAATCGATTGAAAAACATATTTCCAATGATGTCTATTCTGTTCTTAGACTTAAATAAGCATTTGGATTAATCCATTATACTCCCCATGACGGGCTTGTGTTCC
>CAZZGO010000037.1:9017-13317 GCA_964654245.1 uncultured Pseudobdellovibrionaceae bacterium
ACCTATAGCTGGGTGGTGTATGATGGCGATATTTCCTACGGCAGACTTGAATCCATTCCTTACATCCAAGTGCAATGGTACCACGCCGTTGCGCCGCTCATTCTTGTCATTCTCACACGGTTTGGGATTCCTGTTTCAACAACATTTCTGGTGCTTTCGGCGTTTGCCTCAACTGTTGTGCTTCAAGGTATGCTGGTAAAAAGTGCTGTCGGATATGTTGTGGCCGCTGTTGTGGCATACATTTTCTGGATGATGATGGCGCATTTCATTAATGAAAAGAGAAACAAGGTGAAACGCGAACATCGTCTCATCTGGCAGATCTTACAATGGTGTTCGACAGGCTTTTTATGGTTTTCATGGCTCGCGCATGACATGGCCAACATTGCTGTCTATTTGCCTCGGCAATTATCATGGGAATTATTTTTGGCTGTTACTCTTTTATTATGTGGCTGGCTGGCCTTTATTTTCTATCAACGCGGCGGCGAAATTCAAAAGGTTATCCTTCAGAAAACAGGGTCACGATTCGTGCGTTCTGCAACGATCATAGATTTTGTGTATGCCCTCATCCTTGTCTATTTTAAGGAACTGAACAATTTGCCCATGTCCACAACATGGGTATTTGTGGGTCTATTGACCGGACGCGAGCTCGCGATTGCAACGGTTCATCGTCATGAGTATAAATTCAAATATGTTTTCCCGATTATCGGCAAAGACTTCTTGAAGATGATAATCGGGCTTGGGATCTCTATTTTGATTGTTCTCGCCGTGAATATGCTGACAAAGCCATCATAATCACCCTGCCTGACTTGCATGGTTTAAAAGACTGTGGGACAAATATGGTATGGTAGATTCATCCCGGCTTCTCTCCGTCAAAGACCTACGCGTTGATTTCAAAACAACCGATGGTGTGTTTCACGCCGTCAAGGGTGTGTCGTTCGATGTCCCCAAGGGAAAAACTGTGGCGTTAGTCGGCGAAAGCGGATCGGGGAAATCTGTAACCGCGCTTTCCATCATGCAATTACTGCCCTATCCTGTCGCGTCCCATCCGGCGGGTTCCATTCTGTTCAACGGACAGGAGTTAATGGCAAAGCCTGAGGCGTTTATGCGCACTATTCGTGGTTCCCAGATCGGGATGATTTTTCAGGAGCCTCAAAGTGCCCTCAATCCGCTTCACACCATTGAACGGCAAATCGGCGAAGTCCTCAAGCTTCATCAGAAAATGAACCCCGCGCACACCAAGGCGCGGGTTTTAGAATTGCTCGATATGGTGCAGCTCCCCATGATGAAAGATAGGCTGGGGGCGTATCCGCATGAACTCTCCGGGGGGCAACGCCAACGTGTGATGATTGCCATGGCACTCGCCAATAATCCTGAACTGTTGATCGCAGATGAACCCACAACGGCTCTGGATGTCACCGTTCAGGCCGAAATTCTAGAACTCTTGGAAACGCTTCAAGAATCTCTGGGCATGTCGATCCTGATGATCACGCATGATCTCTCGGTGGTTGAAAAATTTGCAGATCATGTCTGTGTCATGAAGAACGGGCGTATTGAAGAACAGGGGGATACGGCTCGTTTATTTTCGGCTCCCGGTCATGATTATACAAAAATGCTTCTGAGTGCCCAGCCGGGCGGCGCGGTTCAACCTGCCCCAACGGAGTCTCCTGTTATTCTACAGGGGACGGATATCAAAGTTCACTTTCCGAAGAAGAAAAATTTTTTTGGCACCGCCACAGATTGGGTCAAGGCCGTGGATGGCATTGATCTCACGATACAGGCTGGACAGACACTCGGTGTGGTAGGCGAAAGCGGCTCGGGCAAATCGACGCTCGGGTATGCCATCCTCAGGCTTTTGAATGGTCAGGGTAAACTAGAATTCAAAGGGCAGGATATATCCACCTATGGCCGCGCTGAGATGACCCCCTTGCGCCGGGACATGCAAATTGTCTTTCAAGATCCTTATGGCGCACTCTCCCCGCGCTTGCCGGTAACAGATATCATCGGCGAAGGATTAAAGGTTCATGAAAAAAATCTATCGGCGGCGGATCGTGAAGATCGCGTGGTTCAAGCCCTTCGGGATGTGAAGTTAGATGCCGATACGCGCCACCGTTACCCGCATGAATTTTCAGGCGGCCAGCGTCAACGCATTGCGATTGCCCGGGCGATGGTGTTGAAACCGTCCTTTGTGGTACTGGATGAACCAACTTCGGCACTTGATGTCTCCGTTCAAGCACAAATCGTTGATCTACTCCGCGAGCTTCAGGAGAAACATGCCCTCGCCTATCTGTTCATTAGCCATGATTTACGCGTCGTGCGGGCGATGTCCCATCACGTCATGGTCATGAAAAACGGTAAAGTCGTTGAATCCGGCACCGCCGATCATATCTTTGCCCACCCCCAGACAGATTATACCCGCACTTTGATGGACGCCGCCCTTAACCTGAAAACCCGCAAAGCCGCATAAAAAAGGCGATCTAAAAGACCGCCTTTTTTCTAAATATTTTTTCTTAATCGCTTAACTACAACCACCGCCACAGCAGGTTTTGTTACTGCAGAGAACATATCGGCTGACGGCGCCGGCTAGCACAGCCCCCACCATCGGTGCCACAATAAACAGCCAGAGCTGGGACATTGCCTGCCCGCCTACCCAAACAGCAGGCCCCAAGCTTCGCGCCGGGTTGACGGAAACACCCGTCACATTAATGCCAACGATATGGATGACAACCAACGTTAAACCAACCGCCAGACCTGCAACGGCCGCCGGGGCCCCCGCGCCTGTCGCGCCCAAAATCATGAGCACGAACAGGAATGTTCCCACAACTTCAAACAAAAAGGCAGAATTCATGGAATATTCACCCAGATATCCGACACCCCACCCGTTTTGTCCCAGACCTGTGGCTGTATCGAACCCATTGAGTTGGCCTGACACAATCATGAGCAATACAAACGCGCCGGCAATCGCTCCCAAAGATTGCGCCACCACATACCGAACAAAATCACCGAATGACATGCGTCCCGCCACCAGCATCCCCAGCGATACCGCCGGGTTGATATGACATCCTGAAATGGCACCGATACCATATGCCATCGCAATCAACGCCAGACCGAAAGCAAAGGAAATACCCAGAACCCCCACCGAAGGCCCCGCGATGACCGCCGCGCCGCATCCAAATAGAACCAAGGTAAATGTGCCGATAAATTCGGCGACTTCTCTTTTTAATCCCATGTGTTTTCCCCCGTGAAAGTTGTGAAATGAAAGAACCAGCAGGAATCTACTGCGATTTAAGAATCTCATATAATGACAAAGGCGTCCATGCCGGGACTGTGCGGCGCAACATTATGACTGAAGAATCAAGGATTCTACCGGTGATCCACCCGAAAAATCATGGATCTTGATTATCCCCACCGATGTCTTTTGGTACACGCCACCCGTGACATCCGTACCGCCATCTCCGTTTGACCCGGTGATGAATAAGCCGCCCGGCGCCAGCGCGCCGCAAATATGCCTCACCGCCTGTGCCATTTGATCCGGGGGAAAATAAGACGCGTTCAGAATGTTCATGGCACGAATAATATGATGCTCCCCCCTGATACCCGACAGCACATCATAGGTGTCAAAAGAAAAACGCGGATCGTGCATTAAATTCCGGCACGCCCGGCACAAGATCAAAATATCTTTCGTTTGAAATAAAGAGGGAGACCGAAGATACGATTGATAGAGATTTTGCACCCATTTTTTTTGAATATAGTGATGGTATAGTCGGTTAACTGGATAAAATAGACCGTTTTCCGGGCATACGACCTGAAACACAAAAGGCGGTGCCACAATTTGGATCAAACGATTTTGGTGATCCAGGATTAAGCGCTTATGTGAATCAGCAGGATCATAAACCGCCTTGAAGCCAGGGGAATAATCGCTTGCCAGAAACGAGAGAGATTGTCCGTACTGCCCAGATAAAAATTCGAAAAAGGGAACGGATGTACGCCCGTCCGATACGGCCATATCATGCACGCTGACATGATGTTGAAGCGGTACATGCCGCATAATGATATCGCGGCAGATGTTATCAAATTCATCAAACCGATTGAGATGGGTTTTTTTAAATGACCCATTCGCCACGGCCACGCGGCCAATCGCCTGTTCTTGAAACAACATTTCCTGATCGGGCGTGCCAGAAAATTGATCGTACAAATCAAGCGCGATAAACGCACGGGGTTGCTTTAAAAAAGAGGACGTTTGATCTGGCGTATAAATTCCTGTTTTCAACATTTAATAGCCTTTCGCCGCGCCTTCACGCCG
>CAZZGO010000038.1:0-8911 GCA_964654245.1 uncultured Pseudobdellovibrionaceae bacterium
TCCTGCAGGGGGTGAACCAAATAAATGGTATATTCAAACCCGTATTTACGTGCCAGGGCGTCGAGCCGCACCAATTCAGATTTCGTGATCGACAATCCCTGTGCCAACTGGTCTTTTTGAAATGCCGGATTAAAGGTCGCCCGAAGCCATGGCGCCAGAACATAATAGGTCACCCGGACAAGATTTGACGTTTCCAGTATCTGGGTACGGTAAGATAAAATCGTCTGTGTCCATGACGTAGACGGGGGCTGGGATGTGGGCCGTGCCGCAGTATCTGTTTGAGCCAGAATAGGAGAGGAATCTTGAATATTATCTAGCACGTCATTCCCCCCGAATAGGGATGCCGTCATCACATTCATCATCAAGTTAACTTTCACCGGACGCAACTGATACGCCGTTAGATAATGTTCCAAAACTTTGATCGCCGTCACGGTCGACGCCCCGGGGCGACCCAAATTGATACAACGTAATTTTAAAGTCTGGCAGAATTGAAACGGTATGGTTTCGCTGTCTGCCAATCCTATACCATAGGTCATCGAATCACCGATAAAGATCACATCCGGCTGGGCGGGATCCATGAAACCTTTGGCGGGGCCGCGAAAGCCGCGCGATGTATGTGTAGTGGGCTTATCAAATTCCTGTGCGATCTGACGATACTGAAGATCTGGGGTCAATGTGACCGCATCCTGAAGCGGCTGGGCGGGCGTGGTACCATCCGTCATAAAATATTTCTGCCCATAGTGAATGGGGAAAAGAAAACGGGACACGCCCTCTGCCCCGGCCAAGGATATGGCCACGGAAATCATAACCAAGAGGATGATTTTGAGCATTTTCATCTTCTCTGGCTATCATATCCGATATAGCTTTTCCAGATCAGATCAGATAAAACCTATGTCCTATGACCGATACGGAAACCCCACACCCCTCAAATCCCCGCCTTCCGGAAAAAGAAGAGAGCGGCGAATTTTTTAAAACCGCGATTATCGCTGTTCTGCTCGCGCTGGTGATCCGGACATTTTTGTTTGAACCGTTCAACATACCCTCAGGATCTATGTTGCCGACCCTCAAGATTGGTGACTATCTGTTTGTGAGCAAGCCGACCTATGGCTACAGCAAGGCATCATTTCCGTTTGGATTGGCCTTATTCGAGGGCCGGCAGTTTGCCGAAGAGCCTGCCCGCGGGGATGTGGCTGTCTTCAAATTACCGACAGACACATCGATTGATTACATCAAACGTGTGATTGGCCTGCCAGGGGAAACGATCCAGGTCATTCGCGGACGGCTTTATATCAACGGGGTTTTGGTTGACCGCGAACCCGTGGGGTTACTTCAAGATGAAAACCCCGGCATGTACCCAGTCACCATGATGGAATATATCGAGACACTTCCGGATGGCACCATGCACCGCATATGGGAAGAAACAGATAACGGTGATCTTGATAATACAGAGCCTTTTACGGTGCCGGCGGGTCATTATTTCATGATGGGGGATAACCGCGATAATTCTCAGGATAGCCGGGTTCAATCTTTGGTGGGGTTTGTCCCGTTTGAAAATTTTGTCGGGCGCGCCGATCTGATTTTCTTTTCGGTCGATGATACCGTCAGCATATTTAAACCCTGGACATGGTTTGGCGGCATTCGGTATGACCGTATCCTCGAAAGCATCGGTCCTATAAGGCCGGAAACAAACGCGGTAGACGGGACATGACACCGTCTTTAGAACACATCATCGGATACACCTTCCGAGATCCGGATTTGCGCCGCCGGGCATTAACCCATAGCAGTTCTGATGTCGAGGGCAGTTATGAACGGCTTGAATTTCTGGGTGACCGGGTATTGGGTCTTATTATCGCCGAAGCGTTGTATCAAAAATTCCCCCAAGAAGACGAAGGCGGTTTATCCAAACGCCACAGCGCCTTGGTTCAGGGGCGCACACTCGCGGATATTGCCTTGGTTCATCGTTTGGGAACATATATTGACACGGCTGTGTCTGAAAAAGCCGCCCATGGCGTTGAAAATGAAAATATTCTGTCAGATGTCTTGGAATCACTCATAGGCGCGGTCTTTCTGGATGGGGGAATAACCCCAGCACGAGAAATGGTTCTGCGCCTCTATGGGGACAACATTTATAATTTGGATACAGCCCCGCAAGATCCCAAAACAGAACTTCAGGAATGGGCACAGGCCAAGGGGCTTCCCCTGCCAAAATATAATATCCTATCCAAAAACGGCCCGGATCACGCCCCGGTTTTTATTCTGGAGGTTGCGGTCGAGGGGTTTCCTGCCGTCACCGCCGAGGGGCCTTCCCGCCGCCAAGCCGAAAAAACAGCGGCGCGTATTATGCTTCGGCATCTTAAGGATCAGAATTAATATGATAGATACTTCATCTTCCCATTGCGGCTATGTGGCCATTATCGGCGCACCAAATGCCGGTAAATCAACTTTGGTCAATAAACTGGTGGGCGCTAAAATATCGATTGTATCCCCCAAAGTTCAAACCACGCGTACCCGTGTCATGGGTATCGTGGTGCGTGAGAACACACAAATCATTTTTGTGGATACGCCCGGTATTTTTGAACCCGATCCTTCAAGCCGCATGGAAAAAGCCATTGTGTTTTCGGCGTGGGAAAGTCTGGATGGGGCAGATGCCATTATCTTGCTGGTAGATGCCGACGCCCCCAAGAAAAAAGAAACGATGGCTATCATCCAGCGGTTAAAACATAATCAAAAAATTCCTGTTTATTTGGTACTGAACAAAATTGACCGCGCCAAGCGATCTGCCTTGTTGCCCTTAACACAAGCTTTGCATGAACTTTATCCATTTCAATCTATTTTTATGATCTCGGCTCAGACGGGTGATGGGATTGACGATGTCATGAAGGCGCTGTCAACACGTATGCCACCCGGCCCTTTTATGTTCCCTGTTGACCAAATGACCGATATGCCCCTGCGCCTGTTGGCGGCTGAAATCACACGGGAAAAACTATTTGCCGAACTACGCCAGGAACTGCCCTATGCCTTGACGGTTGAAACCGAAAACTGGGAAACATTCGATAACGGCGATATCAAACTGGATCAGACCATTTATGTAACGCGGGAAACACACAAAAGTATTATTCTGGGCAAAGGTGGCGGCATGATTGGCAAAATCGGCACCGCATCCAGATTAGAACTGGAAGAGATTTTAGAAGCCCGCGTCCATTTAAAATTATTCGTCAAAGTACGTGATAACTGGATGGATAAATCAGAGCATTACACGATCTGGGGTTTAGATCCGAACCGCTGACAAAATATTTTTTTTATCTCATACACAAAAATATCACTCTCTTTTAAATGTGGATAAAGACGCAAAAAGGAATCGCAACACTTCCCGATGAATCATCTCGTTGATACGGTCAAAAAAGTTTCACACATGACCATTTAACGTTTCGCTTAAAAAACATTGTTTATGTTTTGGACGCCAAACAGGAGATAAGACATATGAGTTGGACAGATGAGCGTGTAGATCTTCTCAAGAAATTATGGGGAGAAGGTAAGACTGCCGCAGAAATCGCCAAAGTGCTGGGAGATGGTGTCACCCGGAATGCCGTGATCGGCAAGGCTCACCGCCTGAAATTATCAACCCGTTTATCCCCCATCCAACAGAACACACGTCCGGTGCGGCATGTGGCATCCGAAGCCCCCAGAGCCAAGAGGGTGGCCGTCGCGCGGCCGGACTTTAAAGGTAAGTGCGTGAAGCTGGTTGATCTGACCCCAAATATGTGTCGCTGGCCGAATGGTGACCCCCAGGATGAGGATTTTTCCTTCTGTGGATGTGAGGTTGTCGAGGGTCTGCCCTATTGCGCGGAACATGCCCGCCTTGCGTACCAGATTGTTTCAAAATCCCGTCATTACAAGGCAGAGGATTTCCCGGACGAAGCCGGTACACCCGCAGATTTCGATATCAAGCACGCCGCCGCCGGATAAAAACGGTCATAGGTTACTTGTCGATTATATGAAAAAGGCTCCCGAGGGAGCCTTTTTTTCTATTTGCACCGAAAAATCTATCTCAGGGCAACAAATCAAATTCGATCACTTCACGTCCTTTGGGCACCGTGCGCACGGTCATACGAACGCGCTGGCCGGGGATGAGTAAATCCAGATCATTTTTATCCAGACATGTTTTATGAACAAACACATCTTTCTGACCGTCTTCCGGGATAATAAAACCAAAGCCTTTATCGGGTTTATACCATTTGACGGTGCCGCCCATGACGTCAATCTGTTCTTCGCCATCCACGTCAATCCGGTGGGAAATCGGTTCTGGTGCCGTGCCAGGGTGGATCAGGGATTCAACCTGTGTCACCAGTGCCCCCTTGGGGCCTTTAACGATATGGCAGATCAACTCGGCGCCCTCGCCTAATTCGCGCACGCCGGCATCCTGAAGGGTCGTGATATGGACAAACGCATCACACGGATCATCCACAGGCACCACAAACCCAAAGCCCTTGGTGGTATTATACCATTTTAACGTAACGCGGACAGGATCGCCTTGGGGCGCATGGTCCATCAGAGAGGATTGCGAAATCACAGAACTACCCTTGCTTCAAACTCTATCGTCTAAAAAAATGAACCAGTGAACACTGAAAGGCCGGGGTGAACACCCCGTTAACCTTTATTAAACATGATTTGCGGCCGTCAATCCAGCCCAAAAATATCAACATACCGTGTTATGTTTTTTATTTAAAATTATGTCATGTCCCCCCGAGAGGCTCTGGCTGATTTCCCATTTGTCTTTTACACTTGAGGCTCAGGAGAATAATGATCATGAACGCCCCCTCGCCCGCTATGCCCTGGATTGAACATTACCCGCACGGGCTGGATTGGCATGACCCCGTCCCCCAGACGGCGGTGTTTGATATGTTGTCGCAAGCTAGCAAAACATATGGGGATCGCCCCGCCTTTGATTTTTTGGGATACCGCCAAAGCTGGAGCCAGATTCATGACCAAGCCCTTCACTTCGCCAAGGGACTTGAATCTCTGGGGGTGCGCAAAGGTACCAAGGTCGGCATATGCCTGCCGAACTGCCCTTATTTTGTGATTGCGTATTATGCGATTGCCCGCTTGGGGGCAACTGTTGTCAATTACAACCCGCTTTATGCCGAAGCCGAACTGGCGCGCATGATCGAAGACAGTGAAACAGACATCATGATCACCACAGATCTGGAGATGCTGTTTTCAAAAACGCACAAAATGCTCCATGACACGCGTCTAGGGCATATTATTATCTGCCCCTTTACAGATATTCTGCCGTTTCCCAAAAATATTTTATTCAAATTAATCAAAGGACGCGAACTGGCTAACATAACGCCCAGTAAACGTATTTCTTTTTATCCCGATATGCTGGCCAATGATGGTACACCCTCAGATGTGCACATCATACCTCATCAAGATATCGCCGTATTTCAATATACGGGTGGCACCACCGGAATTCCCAAGGGTGCCATGCTGACCCACGCGAATGTTACGGCGAATGCCTATCAATGCGCCCGGTGGTTTCGGGATGCCAAAAGCGGACAGGATAAAATGGTCGGCGTGATCCCGTTTTTCCATGTATTTGCCATGACGGCCGTCATGAATATGAGTGTTGTTCATGGGCTGGAAATCATCGCCCTGCCCCGATTTGAACTGGATGCCACCTTAAAATTGATTCACAAAAAGAAACCGCAGATTTTCCCGGCAGTTCCGGCCATTTTCAATGCCATCAATCATCATAAAAAATTATCCTCCTTCAATTTATCGTCTTTAAAATATTGTGTGTCTGGGGGTGCGCCGCTTCCGGTTGAAGTCAAGCAATCCTTCGAAAGCAAAACAGGTGCCTCTTTGGTTGAAGGATATGGTTTGACGGAGAGTGCGCCCGTACTGTGCTGTAATCCCCCGGGCGGATTAAACAAGCCCGGATCCATCGGCTTACCCTTCCCTCAGACCACCATCGAAATCATTAGTACCGAAGATCATGAAACTGTGATGAAACAAGGCGAGCGCGGCGAGTTGTGTGCGCGGGGTCCCCAAGTCATGGCCGGATACTGGAACCGCGCCGATGAGAGCGCGAATGTTCTGCGTCATGGGCGTCTTCATACCGGTGATGTGGCCGTGATGGATGAACAGGGATATTTTTATATCGTTGACCGCATTAAAGACCTGATCATAACCAATGGATACAATGTCTATCCCCGGCATGTTGAAGAAGCCATCTATCTGCACCCTTCTGTTGAAGAATGCATTGTCGCCGGATTGCCCGACAGCCAGCGCGGGGAAATCGTCAAAGCGTGGATTAAGTTAAAAGAAGGTCGGCAATTATCGCCTGAAGATTTGAAGATGTTTTTAGAAGATAAAATATCGGCCATCGAAATGCCGAAGCGGTTTGAATTCCGGGACACCCCTTTGCCCAAAACGATGATCGGCAAACTCTCCCGCAAGGATGTTCTGGCACAGGAAAAACAGTCGTCTTAGTAGGGATACCCGAAAAAAATTAAGCCTTGCTTTTCTTTGCCTTATCAATCCCCATCACAATAAGGCTTTTGGCTTCGTCCGCATGACCCCAGCGATTGGTTTTAACCCATTTACCGCGCTCCAGATCTTTATAATGGGAGAAGAAATGCTCAATCTGCTCGCGCAAAATAGGTCTGATATCGGTGTAATCCATCACATTGCTATGATAGGGGTAGAGTTTGTCAATGGGCACCGCGATGATTTTTTCATCGCCCCCGGCTTCATCTTCCATCATGATCACGCCCACAGCGCGGCACCGAATAACCGCCCCCGGGACAACCGGCGTTTGACTAAGCACCAGAACATCCACCGGATCCCCATCATCCGACAAAGTATGCGGGATAAACCCGTAATTTCCCGGGTAAAACATCGCCGTATGCAGAAACCGATCGACGAACATCATGCCGGATTCTTTATCGATTTCGTATTTGACAGGCTCTCCCCCCATAGAATTTTCAATGATGACATTGAATTCTTCAGGCGGGTTCGTGCCGATAGAGATTTTATCTAAATTCATGTGTTATCCTGTAACGCAATATTATCCTCTGAGCACGCCGGCGCATTTTGCCGCCACCGCAGAAATAATTTTTTGTGCCATCGTCTCGATATCGGTATCCGTTAGCGTGCGTTCCTTGGGCTGAATCACCACATTAATCGCCACTGATTTTTTACCCGGATCAACCCCTTTGCCCTGATAGACATCAAAGATATCGATACGTTCAATCATTTTATCCGCCCCCATCGCCGTTCGAACCAGAAGCGCCGTTTCAAGCTGTTCATCAACGATAAACGCGAAATCCCGCGAGATGGGCTGTAGAGGGGAAAGTGTCAAGAGCGGTTTGGCCGTCCCTTTTTTCTTGGCGTCGGGGATATGATCCAGGAAAACTTCAAATCCTGAGGCTGTGCCTTTGAGACCCATCTGTTCCATGACGCCGGGATGAATATCGCCAAAATAGGCCAGCACCACATTCCCCAATTTAAGCACGCCCGCCCGCCCGGGGTGATAATAGGCCGGGACATCCCGCGATACCTGAAGATTAGCCGCAGGTGCGCCCGCGGCTTCAAGGGCGGTTAAGGCATCGGCTTTGGCGTCCATCGCATCGGCGGGGCGCGAGACATCTGTCCCCGACCAATGCCGGGCATGACACGCCCCGTGACGCACACCAGACGCCATCATTTTTTGACCCGTCATATCCGCACTTTGAAAAACGGGCCCTACTTCGAACAAAGCCGTATCCCCAAAGCCGCGATCCGCATTGCGTCCAGCGGCCATTAATAAATTGGGTAAAATTGATGGGCGCATCTGATCAAGATCCGCAGAGATGGGATTTGAGAGCGTCAAGCCATTATCATTAGATCCAAAAAAACCAGCCATGTTTTTTGGCATGAATGACCAAGTGACACTTTCGTAAAGGCCGCGTGCGGCCAAAGCGCCGCGTGCCTTACGCATCCGAACGCCGAGTGCTGTTTCCGCCGCAGGGGGAACAGTCTCCCGAGATCTCACCGAAACGGCAGGGATATGGTCAAACCCATGAACACGCACAATTTCTTCGACCAGATCTGCTTTGCCCAAAACATCCCCGCGCCACGACGGGGGAAAGGCTTTGCCGTCTTTGACAACAAATCCCAATGTGTGCAAAATTTCGGTTTGGCGTGACACAGGTATCTCAACCCCGCCGAGCTTACGGGTATAATCAGGGTCAAAATCATAAGACCGAGTTGTATCGATGGCCTGACCAGCCGAGACAACCTCGCTCGGTTCACCGCCACACAGTTCAATAATCATCCGCGTCGCCAGTTCAATACCGATGGCCGTGAAGGCCGGATCAACCCCCCGTTCAAAACGGTAACGTGCATCACTGACGACATCATAGTGACGTCCCGTTTTGGCGATGGTATAGGGATCAAAATACGCACATTCCAAAAAGACATTGACGGTGTCTGCCTGACATCCGGTTGTCTGGCCGCCGACAATGCCGCCCAGCCCCAACACACCACGATCATCGCAGACGACACAGGCGCCAGCCTCAAGGGTATAAGATTTATCGTTCAAGGCCTCAAATGCTTCCCCTGCCTTGGATAACCGGACATGAATATTCCCGCTCAATTTATCGGCATCAAACACATGCAAAGGACGGCACAACCCGACTGAAAAGAAATTCGTAATATCTACCAGCGCCGATATTGGCCGTAGACCCACAGCCTTTAATCGCTGTTGAAGCCATTCAGGAGACGCTCCATTTTTAACGCCTTTGATGTAACGACCTAAAAACTGGGGGCATTCTGTGGTGGATTGAATGGAAACTTTTACCGGGCTTTGGAATACACCCGGCACAGGTGCCGTATTGATTGGTTTTAAAGTACCCAGCCCCGCCGCCGC
>CAZZGO010000038.1:9011-13216 GCA_964654245.1 uncultured Pseudobdellovibrionaceae bacterium
CACCCGGCACAGGTGCCGTATTGATTGGTTTTAAAGTACCCAGCCCCGCCGCCGCCAGGTCCCGGGCAATCCCCCTGACCCCGGCGCAATCGGCACGGTCTGGTGTTAAAGCAACATCGATCACCGGGTCATTCAACCCATATAAATCTGCCATCGGCGTGCCGATTTTGGTGCTGGCAGGCAGATCGATAATCCCTTCATGTTCATCGGATAAACCCATTTCGCGTTCGGACACCATCATCCCATTTGATTCCTGACCGCGGATATTGCCTTTCTTCAGCACCATATCCGTTCCCGGAATATAGGATCCCGCCGGCGCAAAAATCCCCATCATCCCTGCCCGGGCGTTGGGCGCCCCACAAACAACCTGAAGTGTTTCAGATCCTGTCTCCACCATCAGCACTTTTAAGCGGTCAGCATCCGGGTGCTGAACCGCGGACACAACTTTTGCCGCCCTGAACGGAGCAAAGACCTCAGCACGGTCTTGAACGGATTCAACCTCAAGCCCCAGCGCAGTCAAACGATCCGTAATCGTTTTCAAATCCGCGGCCGTATCCAGATGTTCTTTAAGCCAGTTCAGGGTAAATTTCATGATGATCTCTGCGTTGTGGAATGTGGCAGAAATCTAGCGTGAACGCCTTTAAAAACCAAGGATTTTTAATGTTATGCGGGTTGGGGAATAGAAGTTGCTAGCAAAGCAGATACATATCCTTGCAAAAGGTTTTGTGGCACTGGGAGATGAATTTCTACACCCTGTGTGCACAGAGCCTCCCCAAAGCCAAGGCCTGGATAGGTAGGGCACTTAATAGGCAATCTCTGTAGAATACCCACGGCTTCCTCCACCAACGATTCTGACGAAAGTACAAAAACAGGATACGGATATTTATAATCAGGTTGAACCACTTGAATAGTCGCCTGAGGATCAACACCCCTTATCATTTCCAAGAGAATTTGAGCGTCTCTCAAGACAGGACACCTCCCTGAGACAGGAGTGGTGTTGGGATTAGTCGCCACTAAAAAATCTTCGTTAAACATAATACAATCAACCTGTTATGCATGACAGCCATGCATTATAGGCATGTAAATACGTCAAAAAAGAATCTTTTGCAATGCAAAAAGTGCAAGGGTTGTAGGATTTTTTATTTTGAACCTGTGGCACGGTTCGGGCGATCCAGCGGGTCAAACCCGTAATGGCTCAGCCAGCGCACATCGCTGTCAAAAAATGTCCGTAAATCCGGTATGCCGTATTTGAGCATGGCAATACGTTCCACGCCCATCCCGAAAGCAAATCCCTGATATTCATCGGGATCAACGCCGCAATTTTTCAAGACATTCGGATGTACCATCCCGCATCCTAAAATCTCGAGCCAATCATCCCCGGCGCCGATCTTCAGGCCGCCGTCTTTACGGGAACATCCAATATCCATTTCAGCACTGGGTTCCGTGAAGGGAAAGAACGACGGACGAAACCGAACCGGCAATTGATCCATACCGAAATAAGCCCGAGCAAAATCCATCAAACATCCTTTGAGATGTCCCATATGGATATCCTTGTCGATCACCAGACCTTCGATCTGATGAAACATCGGCGTGTGGGTCATATCGTAATCTGAACGATAAGTACGCCCCATCACAATGATCTTATAGGGCGGCTTGTTCGCCATCATGTGCCGCACCTGCATAGTAGAGGTATGCGTGCGAAGCAATTTCTTGGCCGCATCGCCCGTTTGCTGGGGGTCATCCGGCAGGTAAAACGTATCATGCATTTCACGCGCGGGGTGGCCGGGCGGGAAATTCAGTGCGGTAAAATTATGCCAGTCATCTTCGATGTCAGGGCCTTCGGCGACGGAAAAACCCATCGCCCCAAAAATCGATACCAATTCATCCATGGTTTGCGAGATAGGATGTATCGTCCCTTTGGCCTGTGGCCGAATGGATAATGTCACATCCATTTTCTCATGCGCGAGACGGGCATCCAAAGCCTGTTTTTTTAAGGCCTGTTCCTGTTTTTCGATCAACGCCGAAATTTCATCCTTTAGCGTATTCAACTCTGCGCCCGTTGCCTTGCGTTCCTCGGGGGATAATGTGCCCAAGGTTTTCATCAAATCCGTGATGCGGCCTTTTTTACCCAGCGCGGTCACACGGGCTTCTTCAAGGGCGTTTAAGTCTTTGGCGGAACCCACCATATCGGTCAGCTGGGCTTTAAGCTGGGCTATCATCTGGGTCATTTTTTGTCTTCACACGTAAAAATTGGTCTCTTGCGCGTTTTTAACACCTAAAAGACAGATATTCCAAGGTTTTTCCGGATATTAAAAAAAGGCTTGACGTTTAAATGATAATGATTATCATTTGCGTGTACTATCTTAACGCTCAAAGGCACAACATGAACACCCAGACATCCAGCACGTCACACATAACGCCCGACCCCTTACAGCTTGCACCTGTAACACATAAAAAATGTTGCGGCGGCACCAGCCCTTCCTGCAAGGGATGCACGAACTGTAAGATTTAAGATGACCATCCCCAGTGATGATCCAAAATCGCAGGCACGGCCGTAAGCGTATCGACAATATAATCCGCCTTGTGTTTATTCAGGCGCGTTAAGGACATGAGACCCCCGGTAATCGATATACCTAGAATGCCCATGCGCCGGGCAATTTCCGGTTCTTCGTGTGAATCACCAATTATAAACGTGCCTTCGGGCGTAAAGCCGCCGGCTTTCATATAAGACTCAAGGCGTTCATATTTATTCATGCCCGTGGTAATGGTGGCATAGGTATGTGTGCCCGATACATGATCGACCGCATCCTTGATCCCCAGCCTGTTCATATCCTGAAGCACATAGTCATGAAGATGGTTGCTTAAGACCATGCAATGAACCCCACGCGATTTAAGCCAGACAATAAGATCCAGTGCCCCTTCAGCCAGGTCATAGGCCTGACATTCGCGTTGATATGTATCCAAAAATACATCCGCCAGATATTTTGCCTGCGATAAATATAAATCCACAGGGACACCCATCCGTTCATAAAAATGAATGAGCGGAAAGGTAAACGTGTCTTGCAAGGTCGGCAGATCAATCGGTGCTTTGCCAAAATGCGCCAGACACACATTCGTCGCCGTCAAGGTCGCGGGTGTGTCATTATATAACGTTCCATTCCAATCAAATACGGCAAGGTAATTCATCTCTATGACATACAAAATAAAACAGCCCCGTGTAAGGGGCTGTTTTTAAAATTAAGTTGGTGCCAATTTAAGCGATGGCTTTTTTCACCTGTGCAGCCAGTGCAGAAAAGGCATCGGCATCACGGGCGGCAATATCCGCCAGCACCTTGCGATCCAGTTCAATCCCGGCTTTTTTCAGGCCATTCATGAATACAGAGTATGTCATGCCGTTCAAACGAGCGGCGGCATTGATACGCTGAATCCACAAGGCGCGGAAATTGCGCTTGTTCTGCTTGCGGCCGATATAGGCATACTGACCGGCTTTTTCCACGGCCTGTTTGGCCACGCGGATGGTATTCTTCCGGCGGTCATAATACCCTTTGGCCGCCTTAAGAATTTTGCGGTGACGTTTATTCGGTCCTGTTTTCACGCGAGCCATTAGTTGAACTCCTTCTTCGATTTATAGGTCGATTTTTTGCTGTCGGTCTTCCGGCGAACGCCAGAATTCGGCATGAAGTAGGTCACAACTTTTTCGCCATCGGCTTTGAACATCGTGGCGGGCGTTTTGGCCTTACGTTTGGCGGATTTAGGTTTGTTCATCATCATGTGGCTGGTGAAAGCAGGTTTAAATTTCACTTTCCCAGACCCCGTGACTTTAAAGCGCTTTTTTGCGCTCGACTTGGTCTTCATCTTCGGCATTTCTATCTCCTTGATATGATACAATAAAATGTGATCGAGGCAGCCGATATGTCAAGCCAGATCACAACAAGTAGCCGCGTTATAGCCGGATTAACCCCTGTCAATCAAGCGTTTTATCCTGAATTAAATTATGTCAAAAATATTTTTTAAGAAATTGACCCGTATGTATAGCCACCATCTGGCGGTGCTTGGGGTCAGGCAGGCCGCGTGTTCCGCCCTGATATGACGTGATATCAATCCGGGTGGCCTGAAGACCAGATTTTAAGAAATCAAGATGCGCCGGCGACATCCGGTCATCTTCTGTCCCGTAATGAACCAGAATGGGCATCGGCAAGGTATCC
>CAZZGO010000039.1:0-9792 GCA_964654245.1 uncultured Pseudobdellovibrionaceae bacterium
GCGATGAACATGTATCTCAGGAGATATCTGATCAAACCAGAGACTTCATTATCGCTTATAAGGGGTCTTTAGATGAGGGAGTTCGGTTAAGAACAGAATTAGAACAAAAACTGGAGACTTTAAAATCCAACCCTGAGATTGATCAAAGACATATCGATAAGATTCAAACAGGCATGGACAAGGCCGCCGAAGATCTGGCCTCAAGAATTGATGCGCTTTATCATGAAGTGGCAGGCCATATGGCACAGTTCAACCAACTTAATGGCGATGACAATAAATTGGAATTTCCAACCAAGGTTGAGAGCCCTCCTGATCAGGGTGCAGATTCAAAAATCCCTGACTTAACGGCACAATTTAATACAGTAGCCGAAGGCCTGAGCTCTCGCCCAGGATACGAAAATGATATCGAGGGCGTTCGCCCTGAGATGAAAAATGCATTGCGTGCGGCGTATATTGTTGCCCAAGGAGAGGCAGAACAACCTCTTCAAGTTATTGATTTTTCAATATCAGCACTTCTTATGATTGAAAGTGGCGTTAAAACCAAACAAGCAACTAAGTTTGATATCATATCAAATATTCTTAAAGAGACAGGCCATATTGATAAAGACGCGACTCGGGATGAGGTGCTGGCGCGTCTCGCCGCCCCCTCAAGCCAGCCAGCCTGATCAAGGTTTATCAGCGGGGGTAATGATACCACCAGACACAATCATCTTGATGGCGTCTTCCGGTGACATGGTAATATAAATTAGATCTTTTTTGGGAATGAATAATAAAAAGCCAGATGTCGGGTTGGGCGTCGTCGGCACATAAACATTGACCACTTCATGTTCGGTCAGGCGTTGTACTTCGCCTTTCGTGACCCCCGTGACGAACCCGAGCGACCACATACCAGGCGAAGGAAATTGAACCATGACCACATCCTTAAAGGCGCGAGATTGATCCATCATCACGGTTTCAAAAACCTGCTTCGTGGCACTATAGAGAGAATTCACCACCGGTAAGCGGTTCAGAACATATTCATAAATGTTAATCAAAATGCGTCCCATGAAATTACGGGCAAACCATCCGATTAACACAAATGAAATAGCCGCGATAACAATCCCTAAGCCCGGAACGGCATAGGGCAGATATTCCGGCGGCAGAAATGATTCAAACGGGATGATTCCCCTAACCCGGCTATCGATTAGGTTTAAAAACCACCACGTTAAATAAAGCGTGATGGCAATCGGCGCCGTAACCAATATCCCGGTTAAGAAATAGCCGCGCAAATGCCCCAGTATCGATGGTTTCAGGGATATTTCAGGGGTGTCCGACATTTTTATCCCTTGGGTTAGATTTTAATTTTGCGGCGAAGGTAATCCCCCACCTGCGAGAGATGTATTCGTTCCTGTGCCATGGTATTACGCTCACGCACAGTTACGGTCTGGTCAGCCACGGTCTGGTTATCAATGGTGAAACAGAACGGGGTGCCGATTTCATCCTGACGGGCATAACGTTTGCCGATATTTTGTTTGATATCCAGATCAACCGGAAATTCCTCACGGAGTTCCATGTATAATTTTTCGGCAATTTCGGGTTGTCCGTCCTTGGTGGTTAAAGGCAAGATCGCCGCCTTTTTGGGTGCCATGCTGGGGTGAAAATTCAGATACACGCCTGAGGGTCTTCCAGGATCTGGCGTAAAAGCTTCGCACAGTAAAGCCAGAACACCGCGCGTTAAACCCGCCGCAGGTTCTATCACGTGTGGAATATAGCGCTCGTTATTACGCTCGGGATCAATATAATCCAGCTTCTGGCCGGAATGTTCCTGATGCTGGGTTAAATCATAATTCGTCCGGTACGCGATTCCTTCGAGTTCACCAAAGCCCGGATCCGTGAACGG
Organism: uncultured Pseudobdellovibrionaceae bacterium; assembly: GCA_964654245.1. Classification (GTDB taxonomy): domain Bacteria; phylum Pseudomonadota; class Alphaproteobacteria; order Micavibrionales; family Micavibrionaceae; genus UWPOB-MICAV1. The sequence continues at coordinate 1,880 of CAZZGO010000039.1, forward strand.
GAATTTATATTCGATATCGAATGTGCCTTTAGAATAAAACACCAATTCATCCGCCCCATGTTCCCGCATCAATAAATTACCGGTCGTTAATCCCAGATCTTGCCAGAATTTTTTGCGTTCTTCTTTCCAGAAATCAAACCACATTTTGGCATCTGATGGATGACAGAAGAATTCCATTTCCATCTGTTCAAATTCACGCGAACGAAAGATAAAATTGCGCGGATTAACCTCGTTCCGAAAGGCCTTCCCCACCTGCGCAATACCGAAGGGTACTTTCACCCGCGATGAATCTATCACGTTTTTATAATTCACAAAAATACCTTGCGCCGTTTCACCGCGCAGATACGCAACATTATCATCAGAGGCAACTGCACCAATTTTTGTTTCAAATAAAAGATTGAAAGCTTTTGGTTCAGTGAGTGAGCCAGCCTTTTTAGCTTCCGGCGCCAATATTTTAGTATAATCAGAGAGTGCTATGTCTGCCAGAGATTGACGTGCATAGTCAGCAGACGTTTTTTTGCTGGACAGTTTCTTAACACGTTTTTCGATGTCTTGGACTTCCGTATCCTGATGGAACGCCAGCCAATCCCCCTGCCCGTCTTGCGGTACCAGGACAATCAGATGATCCTGACGATATCTTAACTTCGTTTCCTTACAATCCACCATCGGGTCAGAAAAACCGCCGACATGTCCGGAGGCCACCCATACTTTTGGGTTTTGAATGATCGCAGAATCCAGCCCAACAATTTGCACCGGATGTCCATCGGGACCGATGGGCGGACACAATACCATGCGCTTCCACCACATATCCCGCAGGTTATTTTTGAGTTCCGTGCCTAAAGGGCCGTAATCCCAAAAACCATTAATGCCGCCATATATATCAGACGCCTGAAAAATAAATCCGCGCCGCTTACACAAGGCGACGATTTCCTTCATATTTTTCTCGATGACGGTGTTGTTTTCAGGTTTTTCCGCAGGGTGCATCCCGATACTCCTTATGTCTTAACAATACGCCACGATACGGGATTTTTCTTAATATTCAAGGCTTTGAATTCACCCGGACGGCGTGCATAGAGGGTTGTAGCATGCCTGAAGGGCAACGGGGGGCTTTTTTTGGATACAGGGCTGAAATACAAGCAAAAAAGCAAGCTTTTTTGCTTATGGAATGCCGTATCTATAGGGCGTTTGTTACAGGCGGTCAAGACACCGAACCCGGCCTTATCGCAGACGTCTTAAAAAAGGGGGATAAAATGGTGACCGCGGTGGGATTCGAACCCACGACCTACTGATTAAAAGTCAGTTGCTCTACCAGCTGAGCTACGCGGTCAAAACCTTAAAACAGGCCTAAACCTCGGGCGAACATATGGATATCCGCCCCCCCCGTCAAGTTTTTCTATGCGATTTTATCAATTTTATCCTGAAGGGCGGTCAAAACGGACGGGGTGACAAATTCGCTGATATCCCCCCCCAATCCGTGGATTTCCTTGACGAAAGAGGCCGAGACAAACTGCCACTTGTCAGACGCCATCAGAAAAACCGTTTCAATATCCGGGGCAATCCTTAAATTCATCCCTGTCATCTGGAATTCATAGTCAAAATCCGATACCGCCCGAAGTCCCCGGAAAATACAGGCCGCCCCCATTTCCCGCGCATAATGCACCAACAGATTATCAAATCCCTCTACCACCACCTCACAGGCTTTGTCATGAAGATTGTCGATATCGGTTTGAACCAGTGCCAGACGTTCACGTTGGGTGAACATGGGTTTTTTGCGTGAACTGTCTGCCACGCTGACGATGAGTTTATCGACCAGATGGCTGGCGCGACGTATCAGGTGCAAATGCCCCTTGGTGATCGGGTCAAACGTGCCGGGATATATACCAATGCGCTGAGTCATCACATTCATCCTTGTTAAAATTTTACCCGGATATACGGAAGCGCCAAGGGGAGAAGTCGTTGCTGGGTTACTTCGTCGAGATCGGCAAAACCCGTGACAACCCCACGGCACGCCGAACTGCCGCACAGACACGTCACCTTCCAGCCTGCATCATATTCACTGGTGGCGTAATCAATCAGGAATTCTTCCCCGGCCTGAATATCGCGCAGGGCATAATACCCCATGCCATCCGGGGTAAAGGCCACATTTGGATCACAGGAATGATTGATATAATCATCAGGTCCGCCGGCGGCGATTAAGAATTTATCATCCCCGATTTGAAGAATACCAACCTCGATCGTGTCCATATCCACTTGATCCCGGCGTACAACCGTCCCGGTCAGGGGCATCAGACGCGTGCCCGCCAGTACATCCCCAGCGGCGAATGCCCCCGTGCCCGAAACAGAAGACTCGCGCACGTGAACCAGATCCGTCCGGTATATTGCCTCTGCGGCATCCGGGAACAAACGCGGCGCTGTCAAAGGAGCAGGCATGGATTATTCTTCTAATCCTTCAGTGCCGTCCGTTTCGTTGACATCCTCTTCATCCTGAATAAGCCAAGCGACCGACACCACCTTTTCGCCGTCGGCCACTTTAAACAACGTCACACCTTGCGCGCTTCGGCCCGTGAAACGAACACCGGATACCGGCATACGGATCATTTGCCCCGCCGAGGAGATCAACATCACCTGATGGGAATCCGTGACCGGGAACGAGGCCACAACCTCGCCCCCATTTTTCGCCGTCAATCCCATGCTGGTAACCCCTTGGCCGCCCCGACCCGTAATGCGGTATTCATAGGCAGAGGTACGTTTGCCAAAACCGCCATTGGTTGCCGTCAGAATAAATTGCTCCTTGGATTGAAGCTCCCGCAAGCGTTCCGGCGTCAGGGTGACTTCGCCCCCTTCTTCCATTTCAACACCCTCCTCATCTGCCCCACGGAGTTTATTGGCCATTTTCAAAAATGCGTTACGCTCTTCAGGGGTGGCATCCACATGTTTCAACACAGACATGGAAATCAGTTCATCGCCCTTAGCGAGTTTGATCCCCCGCACCCCGGTGGATGTCCGCCCGGAAAAGACACGAATTTCGTCAACCGGGAACCGGATCGCCTTACCCAGTTTTGATGATAGAATAATATCCTCATCCGGCGCGGCAATCTTCACAGAGACCAGTTTTTCACCGTCCTCGAGTTTCATGGCGATCAGACCGCCTTTGCGTATGTTCTGGAAGTCCGTGAGTTTGTTCCGGCGCACCGTGCCCATAGATGTGGCAAACATGATATCCAGATTATCCCAGACATCTTCGTTTTCCGGCACCCGCAGATAAACGGAAATATTCTCCCCTTCGCTTAAGGGGAGAATATTCACCAGTGCCTTACCCCGAGATTGAGGCGAAGCCAGCGGTAATTGCCAGACCTTAATTTTATGGGCAATCCCGCGTGAGGTGAAAAAGATAATGGGCGTATGGGTTGACGCCACAAATAAGTCAGAGACAAAATCTTCATCCTTCAGTGCCGTGCCGGTTCGGCCTTTACCGCCACGTTTTTGCGCACGGTAGGTTGATAACGGCACTCGTTTAATATATCCGCCGTTGGTGACCGTCACGACCATATCTTCGCGCTGGATTAATTCTTCGATATCCATTTCGAATTCAGAATCAACCAAGGCCGTGCGCCGCGGGGTGTTGAATTTTTCTTTAACGTCGCGCAGTTCTGTGCGCATAACGTCTTGCATTTTTTCGCGAGACGCCAAAATCGCCAGATACTCGGCAATCGCCTCTGTGATCTCGCGCAGTTCATCCCCGATCTTGTCACGCTCAAGACCGGTCAAACGGTGCAGACGTAAATCTAGAATGGCTTTGGCCTGAATTTCGGACATCTGATAAAAACCCTGCTCATCCACAAAATATTCAGGGTCGTCAATCAAGGCAATTAAGGGGGAAATATCCTTGGCCGGCCATTTTTTGGCCAACATGGATTCGCGGGCTTCTTGGGGGTCTTTGGCCGAGCGGATCAAGGCAATAATCTCGTCAATATTCGCCACCGCCACAGCAAGCCCGGCCAAGATATGGGCACGTTCCCGTGCCTTGCCCAGTTCAAATACCGTTCTACGGGTAATGACTTCTTCACGAAATTTAATAAACGCCGCAATAAAATCCTTCAGCAAAAACATTTTAGGACGGCCATGATCAAGCGCGACCATGTTACATCCAAAAGATGTCTGAAGTGCCGTATGTTTGAACAATTGGTTCAAGACAACATCTGCCACGGCATCTTTTTTCAAATCAATAACAATCCGCACACCTTCGCGGTCTGACTCATCGCGTATTTCAGAAATACCTTCGACAATTTTCTCGCGGGCAACCTCGCCTAAACGTTCCAATAACTTGCCTTTATTAACCTGATAGGGCACCTCGTGGACGATCAGTGACTCACGCCCCCCGGATTTTTCCTCAACCGAGGTTTTAGCCCGCATCATCACCGACCCGTGGCCAGTGTGATAGGCACTTCGGATACCCATCTTGCCCAAAATCTGCCCCCCCGTCGGGAAATCAGGCCCAGGAATAATATCGTTCAGTTCATCCGTTGAAATATCCGGGTTGTCGATATAGGCCAGACAGCCGTCAATCACCTCGCCCAGATTATGCGGGGGAATGTTGGTGGCCATCCCGACGGCAATACCCCCAGCCCCATTCACCAGCAAATTGGGGATACGGGCGGGAATAACCTCAGGCTCTTTTGTGCTCTCGTCATAGTTGGGATGAAAATTGACAGTGTCCTTGTCGATATCATCCAGCAGAGCCTCAGCCGCTTTGTTCAAGCGCGACTCTGTGTAACGCATCGCCGCCGGCGGATCCCCATCCATTGACCCGAAATTTCCCTGCCCGTCAATCAACGGCAGACGAAGCGAGAAATCCTGTGCCATGCGCACGAGCGCGTCATAGATCGCCTGATCGCCATGGGGGTGGTATTTACCCATGACATCCCCGACGATACGCGCCGATTTGCGGTACGCCTTATCAGACGTATATCCGCCTTCACGCATCGCGTAAAAAATGCGGCGATGAACGGGTTTGAGCCCATCACGAACATCCGGAAGCGCCCGGCTCACGATCACGCTCATCGCGTAATCGAGGTAGGATTGCTTCATTTCATCTTCGATGGTCACCGTTGGTTGTGACGGTGTAGGGGTGGCCGTTTCGGTCATCGTTTTTCCTTGCGTGAATCTATGGCCAAAACTAGCAAAATAGACCCGTTATCACAAGGAAATAGCGGCCATTCATCCCTTGTTTTCAAGGGATAAAAACACGCCAAAAAGATTAACGACCTGTGCGCACCTGAAGCAAGGCCTGATCCAGCATTTTAGTCATGACAGGTTGAAGCATTTCGGCATAATCCCCCGTCTTGGCGGATACGGCACGGCCTTCGGGGGAGCCATAGAAATCAACCATTTTTTGAAGTTCTGGCACCGTAAAAATTTTGGCCATGGCGGCAATGGATTCTTCTTCTAATTGATCGTACTTAATCGCCTTGCGCATCCCGGCCTTAAACGCGGCACGTTCTGCTTCGGGAAAGCTTTGGGCGGCAATATCCAGCGCTTCTTCAACTTTGGGTCTCACGGGCCAGATATCATGCATTTTTTCGGCCAAGGCCACACGTTGATCCATGTCCGGCACACCCGATGAGGTTTGCTCAATAACAGGTTCTGCGGACTTTTCTTGCGCCGAGGCAGGCAAGACCAAGCACGAGAGCCAAAGGGCAAGTACGATTTTTTTCATGACACCAGTATATCTAAAAAGGGATTTCGTCTTCAAGTTCATCCACGGGTGCCGGGCGTTTGGACGATCCGCCGGAAGATCCAGACGACATCGGTGCCTCGTAATCCGGGCCGCCATTATTGTTGCTGTACCCGCCCCCTTGGCCGCCGCCCCGGGAATCCAGAAGCGTTAATTCGCCGCGATAGGCGCGCAACACAACCTCGGTTGTATATTTGTCCTGCCCGTCTTTGTCTTGCCATTTACGGGTTTCAAGCGCGCCTTCCAAATAAACTTTCGAGCCTTTTTTCACATAGCTTTCGATGATTTTGACCAACCCCTGATTCCAAACCGAAACACGGTGCCATTCTGTTTTTTCTTTTTTCTCGCCGGATGTTTTGTCTTTCCAGCTTTCAGAGGTGGCCACAGAAAAAGAAGCAACCTTATCGCCCGATTGCATCGAACGAATTTCGGGGTCTTGACCCACATTACCAACGAGAATGACTTTATTGACGCTACCTGCCATGTGATTTTCCTTATGCGCTAAATGATCATGAATAGAGCCGTTATAGCGGGTTCATAAAACCCTGTCACGGGCGCAAAAAAAATTGTCCCCTTGTTGTTTCAAGGGAACAATTCTTGTGTTTTCTATGACAACTAAGCTGCGGCTTTATATTCAACCTGTTCTACGGCCAAGGCCTTTTGATAGGCCGGGCGGGTACTGACCGCCTTCAGCATGGCTTTGGTTTTGGGGCCCATCGTGAACGGATAGCCCAAAAAGCTCCAGTTCGCGATAACCGCCACCAAAATATCACCCGCGGTTACATTATCCCCGCACAAGTAAGGTTTACCGGATTTTGTCAGGTGGTCTTCGATCTGATCCCACATGTCTTGAATCTGCTGGCAGGCTTTTTCAAATAATTCTGGCGGGCCGCCATTCTTTTTCACAAAAGAAGCCTTGCTGTACCCAACATGAAGTGACGCATTGGCATACATCAACCATTGAAGCGCCATGGCACGATCCCATCCCGAGGTCGGGATGAGTGAAGACGCATGCGTATCGCATAAATAGGTGATGATCGCGCCGCCTTCTAAAAGTGGTTTTCCGTCCACGACCAGTACAGGCACCTGATTACGTGGGTTAACCTGATGCAATTTAGGATCAGGGTTTGGCACGCCAATCGCCGATTTAATCAATTCGACAGGCTGGTTCATTTCATTAAGCAGGACATGAACCGCCATAGAACACACGCCAGGGGCATAATAAAGTTGATACATCATTTATTCCTTTCACATTGAAGCATGATTACCCTAACCATGTAGCCATTCGGTATCCGATGACAAGGGGGTTCTCCCCATATTATAATTTATACAATAAATACAGTGGGTTATTAAATTTTTAGATAGCGGTATAATTTGCCAGAAAACTGTTTAATTTATTATGAAAATAATATATAATATGTGTCATGAAAAAACCGCCCCTTGCCGTTAGAGATCCCTTTCGTCATGCGGGCGGCCTGCCAGTCAAAACCATGCCTGACCTGACAGGGATAAAGCCTGATCATCTGCGTGCTCTCGCCGCGGGTAAATCATTTTCAACAGAAGACATTGCTAAATTATTGGCAGGAATAAAAGAACTTCAGGAAGAAAAAGATAAATTCAAAAAATTAGCGAACACTGACGCCCTGACTGGGCTCAATAACCGCCGGGTTTTTAATGAGACCCTTCAGCGTATGACCAATGAGATAAACGAGCAAATACGTCAGGATGATCGCCGGACACGTGGCCAAGCCCCCCGTCAGACCCCGATTAAGGATTTTGCCTTGATCCTGATGGACTTAGATGGGTTTAAAGTCGTCAACGATACATTCGGCCATGCTATCGGAGACCGTGTTTTAAAGACTGTGGCAACAGACATTTTAAAAACATCCATCCGCCCCAGTGATTTTTTAGCGCGTATCGGGGGCGAAGAGTTTGCCATTATCGTCCCAGCGATTGGCGACGTACCACCTGAAGTCGCCATCAAGTCTATTCTTGACCGTATTGAGGCCAAACGACAACACACCTTCATCCCGACGGGACGGGGGGACTTTCTAACCATCGGCATCAGTGCCGGGGTTCATTATGCCCGCCCGGTCGACACGGCCGAGGATATTTTCAAAAGCGCGGATAGCAAACTTTATGAAGCCAAAGACGCCAAAGGCGAAGCCCGCCGGGTTTT
>CAZZGO010000039.1:9892-12980 GCA_964654245.1 uncultured Pseudobdellovibrionaceae bacterium
CGGATAGCAAACTTTATGAAGCCAAAGACGCCAAAGGCGAAGCCCGCCGGGTTTTGAAATTGTCCTCATCCCCTGCCCTAAACAACGCGCCAGCCCCCCTATAACTTCTGGACTTTTGGCATCTTGGCACCATATAACAGGGCATGCTCAAAACCCTGTCCATCCGCGGCGCACGCGAACATAACCTGAAGAATATCTCGGTCGATATTCCCCGGGATAAGCTAGTTGTCCTCACGGGATTATCGGGATCAGGAAAATCATCGTTGGCTTTTGATACGATCTATGCCGAGGGGCAAAGGCGATATGTAGAATCCCTCTCGTCCTATGCGCGTCAATTTTTGGAAATGATGCAAAAGCCAGATGTCGATTCTATCGAAGGCTTGTCGCCGGCGATATCGATTGAGCAGAAAACAACGTCTAAAAATCCACGATCCACGGTGGGCACCGTCACAGAAATTCATGATTATATGCGTCTGTTATGGGCGCGGGTGGGTGTGCCTTATTCCCCGGCGACAGGTCTGCCGATCGAAAGCCAGACAGTGTCCCAGATGGTGGACAGGATCATGGAGATGAAGGACGGCACCAAGCTTTACATCCTCGCCCCCATCGTCCGGGGACGCAAAGGAGAATACAAAAAGGAATTCAAGGAACTTCAGGCCAAGGGGTTTCAGCGCGTCAAGGTGGATGGCACCCTACATGATATCGATGCCGTTCCGGAATTGAATAAAAAATTGAAACATGACATCGAAGTGGTGGTTGACCGTCTGGTAGTGCGCCATGATCTGGGCAACCGATTGGCAGATTCAGTTGAAACAGCCCTCAGGCTTGCGGATGGCCTTTGTATTGCCGAAAATGCCGACACCGGCGTTCAAACAATCTTCAGTGAAAAATTTGCCTGCCCGGTGTCAGGTTTTACAATCGCCGAAATTGAACCCCGTCTATTTTCCTTCAACTCCCCTCACGGGGCGTGTCCAACCTGCGATGGGTTGGGGATGAAGCGGTATTTTGATCCGGCATTGATTGTCCCTGACCCCACACTATCTCTTGAAGACGGTGCTATTGTGCCTTGGGGTGGTACCTTTGGGACATATTATCTTCAGGCCATGGAATCGGTGGCAAAACATTACGGATTTAAGATCACGACCCCTTGGTCACGCCTAAAAAAAGAACATCAGGATTTAATTTTATATGGCACAGGCGATCAGGTCATTTCCACTACGTACCAAAGCAAGAATGATAGTACCTGGAAAAGCAACAAACCGTTCGAAGGGGTGATTAAAAACCTGGAACGGCGTCTGCTGGAAACGGATAGCAATTCCCAGCGAGAAAAACTGGAAGAATATTTAAACTTCAGTGAATGTGATTCATGCCACGGGGCACGATTAAAGCCTGAAGCACTAGCTGTTAAAATTGACGGCAAACATATTTCTGAGATTTCCGAGATGAGCATTGAAGATGCCCAAAAATGGTTTTCTGGACTTCACAAGAAACTTAAAAAACAACAATTTCAGATTGCAGAAAAAATACTCAAAGAAATTAATGAACGTCTTAATTTTTTGATGAATGTCGGCCTTGAATATCTCACCTTATCGCGTTCCTCTGGCACGCTGTCCGGCGGGGAATCTCAACGTATTCGTCTGGCCTCGCAAATCGGTTCAGGCCTGACAGGGGTACTCTATGTGCTGGATGAACCTTCGATCGGTCTTCATCAACGCGATAATAACCGGCTTCTGGATACGCTTCGGCATTTACGCGATATCGGCAACACGGTTTTAGTGGTTGAACATGATGAAGATGCCATTCGTACAGCCGATTATTTAATTGATATGGGGCCCGGGGCAGGCGTCCATGGCGGCACCATCGTGGCCGAAGGCACCCCCGATCAGGTTATGAAAGCCAAGCACTCTATCACGGCGGATTACCTGACCGGGCGCAAACATATCCCGGTGCCCGCCGCCCGGCGAAAAGGAAAAAAAGGACAGTTCCTGAAGATCACAGGTGCCAGCGGCAATAATTTAAAAAATATTTCGGCCGACATCCCCTTAGGGACATTGACCTGCGTCACAGGGGTATCGGGTTCGGGTAAATCAACCTTTACGATTGATACCCTTTTTCGTGCCGTGTCATCACGCCTCATGGGATCACGGGAGCAGCCCCTACCCTTCAAGGATATCAAGGGATTGGAATTTCTAGATAAGGTCATTGATATCGACCAATCACCGATCGGGCGAACCCCCCGTTCCAACCCTGCCACTTATACCGGCGCCTTTACCCCCATCCGCGAATGGTTTGCCGGATTACCCGAAGCCAAAGCCAGAGGTTACGGCCCCGGGCGTTTTTCATTTAACGTTAAAGGCGGAAGGTGTGAGGCCTGTGAAGGCGATGGGGTTATTAAGATTGAAATGCACTTCCTGCCCGATGTCTATGTCACGTGCGAGAGTTGTGGTGGAAAACGGTATAACCGCGAAACGCTTGAGGTTAAGTTCAAGGATAAATCCATTTCGGATGTTTTAGATATGACGGTTGAAGAAGCGGCAGAGTTTTTTAAGGCGGTACCGTCTATCCGTGAAAAAATGCAAACACTGATTGATGTCGGCTTAACGTATATCAAGGTGGGACAACCGGCCACCACCTTGTCCGGTGGCGAAGCCCAGCGGGTTAAGCTTTCCAAGGAACTCTCCAAACGCTCGACCGGGAAAACCCTTTATATTCTGGATGAACCGACGACAGGTCTGCATTTTGAAGATGTGCGCAAATTGCTCGAGGTGATTCATAAACTGGTGGATCAAGGCAACACCGTTGTGGTGATCGAACATAACCTTGAGGTGATTAAAACCGCAGACTGGATGATTGATATCGGCCCCGAAGGCGGGAACAAAGGTGGTCAGATTGTGGCTATCGGCACCCCCGAAGATATTGTGAAGGTGCCCGCCAGTTACACCGGACAATATCTCAAGCCCCTTCTTAAGACGGAGACAAAACGTAAAACGGGATAGGAAATATGGTGCGGGTGGTCGGACTCGAACCGACACATCTTGCGATACCAGATTTTGAGTCTGGCGCGTCTACCAATTTCACCACACCCGCA
>CAZZGO010000040.1:0-12914 GCA_964654245.1 uncultured Pseudobdellovibrionaceae bacterium
CCCGCCGGGGATGGCTAGGCGTGCGTATTCAAACCGTGACAGAAGACATCGCCGAAAGTATCGGCCTGCCCGAAGCAAAAGGTGCCATGGTGGCGTCCGTCACTGAAGGAGGTCCTGCCGAAAAAGCCAATCTCACCTTGGGGGATGTCATCACGGAATTTGATGGCAAACCAGTGCCTGACATGCGTGCCCTGCCGCGTATTGTAGCGGAAACACCGATTGGCAAAACCGTCACCTTGAAATATTGGCGCGAAGGAAAAGAGCGAAGCTCCAAGGTCACTGTAGGTGAGCTGGAGAAAGCCGAAGAAGATGGCTTGCTCGCGGAGGCACAAACACCTGAAACCCCGGAAACGCAAGGCAAGTTGATTGATTCTGTGGGCTTAAGCGTGTCACCGCTCACCGATAACCTGCGCAAATCTTTTGGGGTTCCGGACGATGTTTCTGGTGTGATCGTCACTAAAACTGAAACGCGCTCTGAAGCGGCAGAAAAAGGATTGGAACCCGGGGATGTCATTGTCGAAATAGCCCAGCAACCTGTGAGCTCACCTGCCGAGGCGCAAGCGGCATTCGACAAGGCATTAAAAGATAAGCGTCCGTCGGTTCTGTTGTTGGTGAACCGTCAGGGCGATGTTCGCTTTGTTGCTGTCAAACCTCAGAAAACGTCGGGCAAAGAGGAAAAAGAATCGCCCCAACCAGACTCGGAAAAAGAGGACTCTCAAAAAGATGAACCTCTTTTAGATAAAACTCAAAAATTCTTTTTAGACAAGTTTAAGAAAGATCAGCCATAATAATTTTTTGACACAGTATTGTTTTTTAAAATCCCCGTGACAAGCGGGGATTTTAATATGATAGACAGGTATCACATTGAACACCGAAAACCCCGCCCGATTTACCCCTGCCCTGCGCCGATTATTAAACTGGCTGGTGCATCCGCATATTCTGTTCTGGTCGCTTCCGTATGTGATGGTGGTTTTAACAATCGGGACATTGGCGCAAAAAAACCTAGGCCTTTACGCCGCACAAAAAATATATTTTGCCGCGCCGGTTGTATGGCTAGGGTTCATTCCTGCCCCGGGTATGCCGTTAGTACTGGGGGTCATCACATTATCTCTGGCGGTGAAATTTTTCCTCTCAAGCCCGTGGCACTGGCATAAAGCCGGGATTAACCTGACGCATCTGGGTGTCTTGCTTTTGATGGTAGGGGGTCTTCTGACGTTTTTGACCCAGCGTGAAGGGTTTTTGCTGATCCCGGAACAAGGAAAAACCTCAATCATCCGGGATTATCATCACCGTGTTTTAACATTACGGCACGAAGATAACATCATTTTTCAAAAAGACTTTCTCAGCTTACGGCCAGGCGATAGCTTTGATCTGCCGGACGATATGGGACATATCACCGTGGATAAAACCTGCCTGAATTGCATGCCAGCCATGGCGGAAAACCCAGACACACGCCGCGGGATGGCCGAGAAAGTAACGCTCAATGCCATAGACCCCGAAAAAGAAAATGAACAAAATATCGCCGGCGCCGAAATAACGATTACGGGTGACCAAGCCGATATTAACGGCACCTATGTGTTGATGGAACGTATGGCGGAAAAGATTTCGTTTTCAGGAAAAAATCAAAATGTATCGCTTCATCTTGGACGTTTTGAAACATATCTTCCCTTCGAGGTTGAACTTAATCATTTCGCGCGCGAGTTTCATCCGGGTACATCCGAACCCAGAGCCTATCGCTCCCATGTAACCATTATCGAAGACGGTAAAAAATGGCCTCATGTCATCGAAATGAATGAACCCCTGCGGTACAAAGGATACACGTTATATCAATCCTCGTTCGTTGAAGATCCAAAAGGTATTCAAACCGTTTTAAGTGTCGTTGAAAACAAGGGTCGTTTATTTCCTTATATCTCTAGTCTTTTGATTTTCCTAGGCTTGCTCATCCATGTATTGATACGCCTGCGCTCTAGAACTGGGGTATCCATATGACTCGGTTCTTGGCGGCCTGTACTTTGGTGATATGCCTACTATGTTGCTGGCCTCCCGCACGCGCCAGTACGGATTCTTTATCCCTGACTGATTTTGAGCATATCCCCGTTCAGGATCAAGGGCGCGTTAAACCCCTCGAAAGCTTTGCCCGCCAATATTTAACACAAATTTCTGGTCGGGGTTCATTTGATGGGGGCTCCGCTTCTCTATGGCTGGCGCGTACATTATTTGACCCGGCTCGTGCTATGAATGACCCGGTCTTTCGCGTTATTCACCCTCAGGCTTATGGACTGCCGGCGCGCCCGCATCATCGTTATTCTTTTATCGAGATTGCGCCCTTGCTTCAGGAGCGTCAGGATATTTTAAAAACGCTTTCAGATACAGATCCCAAAACATGGTCCTCAGATCAACAGGCCTTGATGGAATTAAATGATAACGCCTTTATATATACTCAGCTCCTGCGGTCTTTTTCTTATGTGCTTCCCCTGAATTTGACTATTCCCCCGGTGTTACAAAAAAAATGGGGTATGAAAGAATCGGATATTCATACGCTGGATTCACTCAGTTCTTTTATTCCTGATCTGAAAAAGAAACTTCAAAAAATTATCGCACAAAAAGGTGACCAGATCAGCCGCTACCGCGAGGATGAAAAAGAAATTGCCGGTTTTGCCTATCAACTTCAAATCCTCCAAGAAGCCGGACGTCAAAGCCATCTTTTAAAACCCATTCCGCCGCTTGCCGGGGAAGAATGGGTATCCCTTTGGTCGATACAGGGTGTTCAAAAACTCCCCCCAGATATTGAATCTTATCGTGATGTACTGGGGAAAATGGCACAGTCATGGCACGCCGAGGATACGGCACAGTGGGAAAAATTTTCGCAGCTAGCACGCACCCATGCCATGAAGGTCATGTCAGATTTTGTAACACCTGCACAAATAGAAGCTGAAATCTGGTATCACGGCCTATCGCCTTTTGTCACGGCCAGTCTTTTATATCTTGTCGCGTTTTTTGCGCTGACTTTTTTTTCGTTCAAATCCTATCGCGCCCTATACAGGTTAGCCTTGGGTGGGCTTATTCTGGGCGCCGTTATACATTTAACAGGCCTTGGCCTTCGGATCTTTATTTTAGAACGTCCACCGGTAGGAACGCTGTATGAATCAATCTTATTTGTCTCATGGATTGGCGTTCTCACGGCACTGGCTGTTGAATATCGCCGAAAAGACGGGCTGGGGATTTTAACTGGCACGGTGAGTGGTGTCTTATTGCTGACCGTGGCGGAGGGCTTCGCCGAAGGCGATACGCTCAAGATGCTGGTGGCTGTCTTGAATACAAATTTCTGGCTCACGGTACATGTTTTATGTATCACCATTGGCTATGGGTTTTGTGTGATCACAGGAATCTTGGCGCATATTTATCTATATCAATCCGGACGAGCAGGCATATCTTCTGATGACACAAAAAATCTGGACGTTCATATCAAGACATTAGCCCTGATTTCACTTCTCTTTACGACTGTAGGCACAATTTTAGGCGGTATTTGGGCCGATCAATCGTGGGGGCGTTTCTGGGGATGGGATCCTAAAGAAAATGGTGCCTTATTAATTGTCTTGTGGCTCGCGTGGATTTTGCATGGCCGGATTAGCCGTCATTTATCTCGCAACGCCTCGATGGCGGGGTTTGGGTTTTTAACGGTGATTGTGGCACTGGCATGGTTTGGTGTTAATCTTTTAGGAACGGGGCTTCATTCCTATGGGTTTATCGAAGGTGTTGCCGCCAGCCTGATCGCATTTTGCGCCGCTGAGACCGCGTTGATTGCCGTACTTTGGTATAGAGCCAGAGCGCGGGAAAGGCACGACTGATGTCAAAAAATATTCTGTTAGTTGGTCTTCTCTCGCTAGCGCTTCTGATAGCCACTTTTTTCTTGGATCAAGGTATTTTTAGCCAGGGCTTTATTGATAAAACCCCGATACCAAAACCCGAAATTGGCCAGACCGTTCCTGATTTTAAATTCCATACATGGCAAGATGATTTCTATCGCCTTGATGAATTTAAAGGGAAAACAATTCTCATCCATTTTTGGGCGTCGTGGTGTGCGCCTTGTTTAACCGAGTTTCCCGCGTTGATTGATTTTGCAAGAGACCATCAGAATGACGTGGTCGTCATAGCCCTCTCACTGGATAAAGATAACAAGCATATCACGCGGTTTTTAGGCTCTCAGATTGATAGATTGCCACCACATTTTTATGTGGGCATTGATCGTGACCAGACTATCGCTCATGACGTGATGGGAACCTTTAAGCTTCCGGAGACATATGTGATATCCCCGGATGGCATCCTGAAACAAAAAATTGAAGGGGTTAAAGATTGGTCAGACCCCAAAACAGCCCAGGATATTTTCTGATCTCTATCCTTTGGCAGGGTTATTAAGGGCGGCCTGACGGGCGGGGTCATGTTTAAGGCCGTGCGGAACGATTTCAACGGTGCAGGATACCCCCCGCAAGGATAGAGATTGGCACCGGCGATACGCATCTTCTGCGGTCATGCCCTGCCCCACCACACGAAGCGTATAGAGGTTGGTTTTTAAGTCTGGCAGACTTTCGGATGGCTTGACTAATTGTTGAACATTCCGAAGAATGCCCGGATATTGTTTTTGTATTTTATACAATACCAGCGACATCATCAGCTGGGACTTATAACTCCCCAGATTCAAAATAGGCGTGTTGGCGGATATGTCCGGCATATCAACATGGGGATGGCGCAGGGAAACATCTTTCAAGTCGGGGACAATATTAAACCCGGCAGATCCCTGCCCGCGTTTGCCTGTTAACGTGAAATCCCGCCCATATAAAAATGTCCCTTCATACCCAAAGGCAATTTTTTGCGGGGCTGGGGCGGATACGCCCAAGGATTTTAAATCCTGAGGATCAAACGTCATATAATAAGACCCCGGAGGCACAGGCGAGAAAATATAAAACCCATCATAGGCCGTTTGAGTGGAGGCCACTTGTTTGCCTTCAGAATTATAGAGGGATAGGCGGATATTTTTTGCTGGCCGCTTGGTTTCCTCGCGCTCAATCCAAATCGTGCCATCCATTTCCCCAGCCTGATGAATGGGAAAATCCAATATCGGGATATGGCCGGGGCGGGTGACAATCGAAGCCCCTTGGGTTCCTGCCACCAAAAAGGGATCGCCCAGCGTAAAGCCGTTCACCACGATATCTGTTTTTGTTTCTTCATTAAGTCCTTGTACCAAAGCCACGCCCTTATCATCCGTTTCCGCATATCGGCGCGATTGGACGGCATCAACGCGCGCGCCTTCGATGGGTTCATCCCCGGTACCAAATTTGTTATCCCCATCCTTGTCCAAAAAGACAAAGGCAGATACAGCCCCATTTCCGGTTTGTTTTAAACGGGTGCGGTCAATATCACCCGTGCGGGGATCGCGGATCAACCCGTAGCGCGTGGAGATGGTCGCCCGTAATTCATCTTCTGAATCAAGACTGATCTGCGGCGTGATAATCTGGTCATCCGTCTGCCAGTTCGCCCGTAAAGTACCCTTTTTATATTGGTTTTCAGGTTGGTATTCCGCTTCGCCGGTTACGGATAAACCTTTGGTGATGTTTTTTGTCACCTCTAGGAAGGTTTGATCCAGATAGCTATCCGGCGCGTACTGATAATTAGCCCGGGCACGCCAGCGAAGCCCCCGTAGCAATGTGCCACTCGCCGTAAAGTTACTTTCAATGGTGTCTTCATCCAGCGCACTTTGCTGGCGATATTCCAATTCATGCCCTAGACGTGTTCGTCCGATGAGTGTGCTTAAATTTTGTCTGATCGTCAGCAAATCTTCTCCCGAAGCATCCTGACTATAGGTGTTTGAAAAACCATAATCGACGCGGTTTTTATCCCAATAAAAGAGCGGACCTTTTATATTCAACGACGTCCCCAGAACGGTTGGGTTTTCCGAAACCCCATTGGGCGTAAACCCGTCTGTGGCGACATATATATTGGAACTGAGATCATGTTGTCCCATACGAATACGGTAGGACGTATCTAGACCCGTTTCGCCTTCGACGTCATACCCTAAATTACTGGTGAGCAAACCGCCGCCCAGTGCCGAGCTGAACCCCGCCAGAAAATTTGTTTTCTGTTCTTCGCCAAAGGAACGTTGGCGAAACCCGGCAATTCCCGAAAGCCCCGGCGCGAACACATATTCATACGTTCCGGATGCCGAAATATCACCTTTTTCAGGACGGTCTTCATCTATGGCCGAATAGGTGGAAGTTTCCTGTGCCGACACGGAAAAATCATATATCCCGCGCGTCCCCTGAAGTTCGGCGATATTGACAGGAATATTGACGTCTTCTTCGCGGTATTCCCCTTGAGGGCCATAGAACACAAATTTAAAATCATTTTCCCCGGCAAAAAGCTGGACGTTTTCAAATCTATACAGCCCGTCATCGCCTACGGTTTGAAACCCGATTAATTGGTCATTCTGATAGAGTTCCACGTCCCAGCCCGGCGGCAAATCCCCCGTAAAGTTTTTCGAGGTAAAACTGGTTCGGCCGCTTGAGTCCTTGTTTGTCACCCGGGCACCCAATTCTTGCGCACTATTTCCGAACAAAGGCATATCCGTGACAACGACGTCACCAAATTCGTATTTTCTGGCACCGAGAACGCCCAAGAGATCTTCGTCCTGCGATGACTTAGACAGATTGAACCGGGCGTTATTTATAAAATTCTCTTTATTCCCGGTCAGGTATAACTCACCCGTATGATGGAGCAGATCACCTTCTGCCTGAAGGGTTTGGCTATAGGTGGTGGTCGATTGCCCCTTGGACGTGCGAGGGGGACGGCGATGAGATAAGCTGGTCGAAACATCTGCCACCGGAACCTCAATCATCTGATAAGGGTCTTCCAACGGCGGCAAGGTTGAAGGGGTTTGGGATTCCTGATTAAGCCCTTTACGATCCCGGCGCGCCAAGCGGTCTTCCAGTGGAAGTTTTTCCAGCGAGCGCAGGTCAATAATCAAACTCGCAACCTCTGGCCGCATCGACAAGGAAAACCACGCTTCCATTTCAGAGAGCGGAATCATGAGATCATCCCCTTCTTGGCGGGCAAGTTTGGACAGGGTGAATGTCCGCCCCGACGCCGTGACCTGACGGGTCTCCCAATTCAGGGCAAATAATTGTGATTCATTAATGTACCACCCCTCTGCCGAGAGTGTATCGCTGTTGAGCGTGATCGGGAAACGAAGCGTATTGAGAAAATCCCGAAACGAGGCCAACAAATAAGGCCCCTGCTTTTCGGTGACGATTTCACCTTCGATGGGCAACTTGCCGTTCAACCAGACCTTGAAAATCAGGATTTCCCCGTCTTCGACACGTGCAAGCGGATTTTTCTTTTCTTCTTGCTCACGCTTGGCCTGAGACAGTTTGGTGCCCACCTTGTCCACCATTTTACGAGCGATATCCAGAAGATTAGCCTTTTGTACGACGGGATTGGCGGTCACTTCTGCCCGGATATCGGCAGAAAATCCCAGGGCACCCACGAGCACGATCAGCATAAAAATGCTCATCGCCTGCTTTTGACGCACTTTTGATATAAAAAAACGAATCATTTGTCAGAATTTCAGGAAGTTTTTGCCCTTTCCGAATCATGACTATGCAAGGGATGTGCAATTCGGCCTGTTAAACCTCAGGTTGCAGATCAAAAACAGGGTTTATTTTTGATAATATATCCTAAAGGCTTGAATTTTTTTGCAGAAATGCATTTTAACCGCGCATTAACTCTTTTCATGTGATATTTATATTGTGGGTATTTAGGAAAATTTTATGGGTTCAGAATGATGCTTGTAGAGTTTTTCTTGAAATAAAAGATGTCTTAGCAACAAGGGAAAGGGCCTTTTACATGAACATCAATCATATTAAAAAAGCGGCTTTAGGGGCTTGCGCGGCAAGTGCCTTATTGTCCGGCGCGGCGATGGCACAGGAAACTGTTCCGAACGCCACCGTTGACGTCACACTTCAAAACTCATTTACATTAACAGAAACGACCCCGATGGAATTTGGTACCATCGTGATGTTCTGTGATACGGCGGCCAACAACACGACAACGGCGACCTTAAGCACGGCCGGATTGTTCACCCCCGGTGCTACATCCGGCGGCGCACGGGTGATTGACGTGGATGCAGCCGCACCAAACCCCAGAAGTCAGGCAGTATTCGACGTCACCGGCGCGGCACCCAGCACGTCATTGACCGTGACACTGGGCGGTTTGACCAACTTGGTCTGCGGGGCGTGCGGGGGGGGTAACCCAGCCATCACACTGACATCGTTGTCGAACAGTTCAAACAACGGAACGATCAACACCAACAACACGGGCGATGCAACGCTCAACGTCGGTGCTGTTCTGACAACTGCTCCAACCTGTGGTACACAGTATCTGGACGGGTTGTATCAGGGAACATACGATCTGACGGTTTCTTACTAAGAATTTTTGACGTCTTAAAAACCCGTCCCTTGTGGACGGGTTTTTTTATGGGTGAACGAACCCTTTTTCCAGGCGTTTTTTTGGGATAGTCTTTGTACTTGATCCTTTAAATCAATATAGAGGCTTGTTTATGTTTCAGAGATTTTTTACCGTGCCGTTTATCTTGTTCTCTTTACTGATGGGGATCATGGTATGTCTGCCCGCGACATCGGCGCAGGCACATTTGACCATTAGCCCCTTGCGCGTTGTGTTCGATGGGCGCACACGCAGTGCGGATATCATGCTGATTAATACATCCTCGGAAACAAACACGTACCGCATGCGGTGGGTGTATAATGTGATGGATCAGTATGGATCTTACAAACGGGCAGATGTAACCTTAACGCCCGCTTTCGATGTAGCCGAAGGGGTGATTTTCTCCCCCCGGCAGGTGACTTTGCCCCCTGAGGGTCGTCAGCGTGTGCGCCTTTCGCTCCGACGTCCGGCAGAACTGCCAGATGGGGAGTATCGCGCCCATCTGGTCTTTCAAAAACTGCCCAATGAAAATGATCCGGCCTTGCGGCAAAAACAGGACACCCCTCCTAAACGCGGGCAAACTTTATCGATGAATGTCCTGATGGGATTTTCCATCCCGGTGATTGTCCGCCAAGGAGACTATGATGCGGATATCAGTATTTCGAAACCTGAATTCGTGCCGGGAACCGCCGAAAACGGGGGTAAACCCCAGATCAAATTGACCCTTTCCCGCGAAGGCAAGCATAGTTCGATTGGCCGTGTCATCGTGACCTGGGATAAATCCAAGGATCCCTATAAACGCATCGGTGTATTGAATAATGTGTCTGTATTCCCCGAAATTAAAGAACGCATTTTGAATATCGACCTGCTGGAGCCCAATGTTGCAGGCGGCACAGTCACCGTGACATATTATGGTGATGGCCCCCAAAAAGGTGAAATCTTGGCGGAAAAAAGCTTCCCGATGGGGGGATAGCGTTTAGAGCGCCCTTCTTCTGCTGTTGATTCGGGGATATGCGATTCATGCTAAACCCCTCTTGTCATGAGAAAAATCTTGAGTCTAAAAATTAATCCTTAGTTGCCAAGCGATTCGAGGGCACGTATCCTTGATTCGGGGGAGACGTGCGTCGCGCGTTTCTCATACGGGGCAATTATAACGAAGGTATCTTGATGTCCAGATCTTGGACACTCTTGCCGTTTTTCTATGGCAGGGGAGATCGTATATCTATTCTGCCAGTAACCGTCATGATGGCGGCGTCTTTATGCGCTCTATCGTCCTGTAGCCCCTCTTCGTCTGATTCCGCTCAAAAACCCCCCACGGTGTCTTCATCCGATGACACCATTGCCCCCCTGGCCGCCCCGCCAGGCGCAGATAGCCGCCCCCCCGCCCCGGGGACAACCGGCACCCCCAAAACATCGGATGGACTCCCCGCGCTTCAGCCGCCGCTCGGGATCAATAACACAACGCTGTTCAAGGTGCCTTTGAATGACCCGGATGAGCGAATGCAAAGGCTGGAAAATGCGGTGCAGGAACTCAGGAATGACTTTGACAAAATGGCACCCGCCATTGTCAGGCTAGTCGCCGTTGAAAGCGACATTCAGGAGTTAATCAAGCAACTGCAAGGCGTGGTCGGGGATGATGGTCTGACCACGGGAATAGACGCGCCGCCCATCACCGAAGAAGAACTGAGCGCCCCGATCCCGCCTAGCGAAACGCCCCTGTCTCCGCCATCACCGCCGACAGGTTCGATTCCGGCTCTCTCGGCGGAGAATATTGATGAACAGGATGTCCTAGAGGATGTGCCGCCTGATACCAAAAACAATGCACCTTTGGATTCAGAAAAGCTCTTGAATTCAGGGCTAGAACAACTGCCCCCGGTTGCGCCCAAGCCATCAGCAGATGGCGCGCCTGTCTCTCTCTCCCCCACAGAAGTCCCCGCTTCTGTTATCCCCCCTGTTACCGCGCCTGCCCCAGCACCGGTAACGCCATCGCCCGCCCCCTCGGGGGTGGCACCGTCTCCCCCCACGCAAGGCACGCAGATCACTAATCTGCGTGTGGGAGAACATGCGGATAAAACACGCCTTGTGTTTGATGCCGGATCGTCCTCCGCTAAAATCCGCTACACCGTTGATCTGGATAACGGTGAAAATATTTTGGTACTTGAACTGCCAGATTCTGGGTGGTCTGCCCCGGCCACCCGGGATTTTACTGGCGCGCCAATTCTAGCGTCCTATAAAACGGAAAAATCAGCCAGCGGCGGGACGCTGGTTATTTTCCAATTAAAAAATCCGGCTAAAATTCTATATCAAGGCCAAATTGCCGGAGATGGAAAAGGCACACGCCTTATCCTAGATCTAGCCAAGATATAAATGTTAAAAACCCATAGGTTTCAATTTGTTACGGCACTGCACAGGGTCTATCTTGCCCGGCACCTGAATTCATCATAGGGTAACCCAAACAGGCAAAAAACAGATTTCTGTTTTTTCAAAAAATTCTGCCAGCAAGAAGGTGTTGCCCCCATGTCCCATCCGGCCATTAAAAAAGTCAAATCCCTGCTTTCATCCAAAACTTCTGTCGCGTTGGCGCGTTTTGTAGATCTCTTTTTTACACGCACCCCTGCGGAAGATCTGGATCAGGTCGCACCGGATTTTTTAAAATATGCCTTGGAAACACATTTTCATTTATCTTCGGCACGTAAAGATAAAAAAATCGCGCTGACGCAATACATCACAGATGATTTTTCATTTCTGCCCGAAGGGAAAACAGTCATCGACATTGTTCAAAACGATGCGCCTTTTTTAATTGATTCTGTAGTAGCCGAAATCGGGCGGCAAGGTCACACCATCTTGATGCTAATTCACCCGATTTTATATGTACGCCGAGATAAAGCCGGGAAAATTTTAGACATAGCCACAGAGCCACAAGACGGGTATATCGGCCAGTCGCATATGCATATCCAGATTAAGGGCACCCTAAGTCACGCCCAGCGTCAGGAAATAGAAATGGGTCTCAACACAGTTTTAGACGACGTCCGGCATGCCACGCGTGATTGGCACCCGATGCGGGAAAAACTCCGATCAGCACAAAAAATTTTGATGCAGACACCTGCACGATATGACCGTCATTTGATCAAGGAATATCAGGAGTTTTTAGAATATCTATATAATAATAATTTTACATTATTGGGATATAGGGAATATAAATTCAGCCAGACAAAAGGGGCCGTCATCAGCGAAACAATCAAAGGTTCGAGCCTTGGCCTGCTTCGGGATGAAATCGTACCCGTTTATATCAACGAAGCACGTAAATCCTTAACCCAGCAACAACAAAAAATGCGTCAGTCCCAAGCCCCTCTGACGATTTCAAAAATCAATAAACGTTCTACGGTACATCGCCGCGTCCTTTTGGATGCGGTCACGGTAAAAATATATGATTCGAAAGGGAACGTAACAGGCGAAATTCTGTTCATCGGCCTATTTACATCCGTGACCTTCTCACGAAGCGTAGAAGATATACCCTACCTGAGATTGAAGGTTCAAAATGTCATGACCCGGGCACAGTTCATGCCCGGCACCCATAGCTTTAAGGCACTTCGGCATATTTTAGAAAAATATCCGCGTGACGAAGTCCTTCAGATTTCCGAAGATGACCTTCTGAAACATACATTAAGCATCTTAAGACTTCAGGAACGTCCACGCATTGCACTTTATACGCGTCCCGATCCTTTTGGGCGCTATATTTCCTGCCTTGTCTATGTCCCGCGGGAACGTCATGAAACGCGTCTTAGATTAAAAATTCAGCATATTCTAGAGCAAGAACTTCAAGGCAAATGCACCTCGTTTCAAGTTAATCAGGACGATAGTCCGCTGGCACGGATTATCTTCTGGATTGACATCAACCATCTCGACAGACCCCCTGTCTTCAATACTCCAGATGTTGAAGAAAAACTGCAATCTGCTGGACAGATATGGTCGGAGCATTTGCGATCAGCCCTTGAAACTGCCATCACCGATACCCAAGCCGTGGCAGATTTAGTGCATAAATATGGCATGGCTTTTCCGATTGCCTATCAAGAAAATTATCGCACCGAAAAAGTCGTTCATGATATCCGCAAGATTGAAGATGTCATCGCGTCTCATTCCATTCATCTTGATCTCTATCGTCCCAAGGGATGCGCAGATCAGGGTGTTCGGCTTAAGATTTTTGCGCCCGAAAAGCCGGTGACCTTGTCTGATGTTCTTCCCATGCTGGAAAATATGGGGGTACGCGTTATCTCTGAACTTCCTTTTGAAATCCAGCCGGCGCGTGTGCGCTATCAGGTCTGGATTCATGATTTTCTCATGGAAATTGCCACGGGGAAATCTGCCGAAGATATTAAGGTAGCTAAGCCTTTGTTTGAAGAAGCACTGGCACATATCTGGGC
>CAZZGO010000041.1:0-599 GCA_964654245.1 uncultured Pseudobdellovibrionaceae bacterium
CAAACCTGCCGTTTTTTGGTTGTTAGAAAATATTAATACTCCAGAGCACTATGTGCAAAAAAATCTTCCTCATCCTGGGGGTTTGATGAATTTAGCTTGGGGTGAACTTATAAAAGAAATCTCCGAATTCATAAAACTCTATGAGAACCTAAAGAGCGCAGATCCAGTGAGTATCTCAAAAAACTCAGATGAATTTATAAAAAAATATAGAGGTATTATTTATAGCTCAACAGAGTTTATAGAGCACTTTACAAAGGATAACCTAAAATCTTGTCTTTTAAATGAAGATCAGGAGAGAGCTTTTGGGTCAGTTGGACTAAAAAGATGGAGCGACCATCCGACTATCGCTTGCAATAAGATAAAGCATAACGCTCATAAAATTTGTTTAGTTGAAGGAGATTACTCATTTGGCAAGGTGCACGGTTACATGGTTTGCGGATACGAGAATGGTGGCGTTAAACCAAATACAAAAATCCATAAAGAAGGGAAACCCTTTGCTTTTGGAAATGATATTAGAAAAATATTATCCCATATTTTTTTAATTTCAGATTCTTTTGTAAAAGAGATAATTAAAGCTTTAAATCTAGACACATCTCAAT
>CAZZGO010000041.1:609-6838 GCA_964654245.1 uncultured Pseudobdellovibrionaceae bacterium
TCATGCCCTTATCTTTTCACAACTATCAAGCTAAAGAAAATTCTATATTTAAATTTGAAGATGCTTATTTGCATATTTCAGATTCGGGAGGGTATGTTCTTCCCGTATCTGGTGGCACAGTATCAATACAATACACTGGTGACGGACACACCAAAACCTTTGGCTTACCAAGTTGGTAAAAGCTATTGAGATAAATTGAAATTTTTTGAATATAAGTTCATTTTTAGTGTTAAGGATCACCCATGAAAAAAATTTATATTTTTATTCTGCTTCTCTTGATATCCGCGCCGGGGGTGTGGGCGATGGGAAGTGCGAAAGACGATCCGGCGTCCACAGAAGTCGCCGAAAATGTGCTAAGCACGGCTGACCCTTCGGTGAGCATGCCCGGCGTGAGTTCGGATGCCTCCGAAGGAATGGAATCCCCGCCGATGGCCACCCCGGAAGACGCACAGGGGCCGATGCCCATCCCCGAAGAAACGGCTGTCTGTGCCTATCCCGAATTGATCGGCAAGAATATCAAGGATGTAGACACCAAGGCCTATTTCCCCGGACGCGCGGTACGCGTGCTTCCGCCCGGGGCGATGGCCACGATGGATTATTCCCCCACGCGGTTGAATATCCATACGGATGAGGCCGGGGTGATTAAGATGTTCGCCTGCGGGTAGAACGCCATGGTCAAGCGTACCTTTGTAAAAACCCTTAGCTACGCCGTCATGCATATGACGATTGCCATTGCGGTGGCGTATATCTTAAGCGGAAGTTGGGCGATTGCCTTTGCGATTGGTTTGATTGAACCCTGCGTTCAGACCATTGCCTATTTTTTTCACGAACGCGCCTGGCATAAGATTGAACAGCGCGCCCCCGTGTCAGACACCCATAACAGCGTGATTGACAGCGCCAGCCCGGTCACGCGGTGGGTCGAAAAAATATTACATCGGCATAAATAGACGAAATCTTCGTTTTCCTCGCGCGCGGGTTTTCTTTGCCTTTTTAAGCTCAACCCTTTAAAAGCGCGGGGATGTCCGACCTTTTACTCAGCGTTGAAGATGCCCTTGTCCTGATTGCGGGAAAACCGTTCTTTCAGGATTTGACCCTGCATATTCAGGCCGGGCGCAAAATTGCGTTGGTCGGCAAAAACGGGGCCGGCAAAACTACCTTGATGAATTTAATCACGGGGGACAAAGAAGTCGATGATGGCCGCCGGTGGGTATTCGAAGGTGTCACGATTGGATACATGCAACAACATGTTGACCCCATCCCCGGCCAGAGCGTGAAGGACTTTATTTTTAGCGGCTTTACCCGTCCCTGCGAGGAATGGGAAGAAGTGTACAAAATTGAACGCGTGGTAGAGCCTATTGGCCTGAAGCCCCATGACATGATGACCCACCTATCGGGCGGGCAGTTACGCCGAGCCGCGCTGGCGCGGGCATTGGTCGAAGAGCCGGATATTCTGCTGTTGGATGAACCCACCAACCATATGGATTTAGAAACCATTGAATGGCTGGAGCAATATTTAAAATCCTACCGCGGATCATTGGTATGTATTTCGCATGATCGCGCCTTTTTGGCGAATATTTCAGACCGTGTTTTTTGGCTGGATCGCGGGAAGTTAAAGGTGTCCCCCCGTGGCTTTGCGCATTTTGAAGAATGGTCACAAGATTTGCTGGATCAAGAAGCCAGAGCCTTGCACAACCGGGAACGTAAACTAGAGCTTGAATTAGAGTGGGCGAACCGCGGGGTTAAGGCGCGGGTCAAACGCAATGTCCGGCGGGTGGAACTGGCGCGCAGTGAAAAAGAAAAGCTTGAGGCCGACAAGGCCGCCTATCGGCGCGTGGTGTCTCGGATTGAATTACCCCCGGCCACGGCGGCCGAGTCATCCCACAATGTGGCCGAATTCATCAATGCACAGAAAACATATTTGCACCCACAGACCGGCGAAGAAAAAATCATCCTTGAAAAATTCAATATGCGGATCAAAAAGGGCGACCGCGTGGGGATTATCGGCCATAACGGTTCTGGCAAGACGACATTTTTAAAAATGTTGATTGGTGAAGTTCAACCGGATGCGGGTAAGGTCAAGTTAGCAAAAGATTTGCATTATTCGTATTTTGACCAGAAAAGATCCGCCCTCGACCCCGATAAAACCTTACAGCAGAATTTATGCCCGGATGGCGGGGATCATCTGGATGTGCGCGGCAAACCGCGCCATGTGTGCGGATATTTAAAAGATTTCCTGTTCGATCCGTCCGATGCGTGGCGAAAGGTTAGCACGCTGTCAGGGGGACAGAAAAACCGTCTTCTTTTGGCCAAGGTGCTCGCAGACCCGGGGACATTTCTTATTCTGGACGAACCGACCAATGACCTCGATATGGATACGCTGGATATGCTCGAAGATGTCTTAACGGCATATGACGGCACGTTGATTGTGGTGTCGCATGATCGTGACTTTCTGGATCAGGTGGTGACCAAAATGCTGGCGTTCGAAGGCGAAGGTAGAATTGAAGGGATTGTCGGGGGCTATAGCGATTACCTGGCGTTTAAAAAATCACAAGATGCCCCGAAAATTGAGGCTGACACCAAAATTCAAAATGTCAGTAAAAAGCAACCCAAGGCCAAAGACACCCCTGCCCCGTCTGTTGGGACGGCGACCGGCGGTAAATTCTCATTCAACATGAAACATGAGCTGGAGCGTCTGCCCGCCCAGATTGAAAAACTGGAACATGATATTGCGGCGATGGAAGCCCTGCTGGCAAACCCCGATTTTTACATGCAAGACCCCAAGGCATTTGATAAATGTGTCCGGGAAACCCCTAAGCTTCGCGCGGCTCTGGAGAAGGCGGAAGAACGCTGGCTGGAGCTTGAAACCCTAAGGCAAAATTACGAAAAACAGGGATAATCCACCGCTTTTTCTTGACAGTTTGGGGGAGTTATATAATAGTGCGCTACCTCAGTAACGATTGTGATTCTATATCATTTTGTAAGTTATTGAAATAACTAACTTTTAGCGAGATTTAAAGATGTTTGCAGTCATCCGTACAGGCGGAAAACAATACAAGGTTTCCAAAAATGATATCTTGGAAATTGAAAAATTAGACGTCAAAGAAGGTGCCAAAATTGATCTGGATGTCCTGATGGTGTCTGATGGCACAACGGCCGACTTGTCAAAAAAAGGTGCAAAAGTCAGCGCCAAAGTCATTAAACAGAAAAAAGATGACAAGGTTGTGGTATTTAAAAAGAGACGCCGTCACAATTATCGCCGTAAACAAGGTCACCGTCAGAATTTGACGGTTATCGAGATTACCGATATCGCGGCTTAAGTTTAAATATTACCTGTAACAAACTGAAAATTATAAAAAAAAGATAACTGGAGAATAGCCATGGCAACAAAAAAAGCAGGCGGTAGTTCCAAAAACGGCCGAGATTCAGCAGGCCGCAGACTGGGCGTGAAAAGATACGGCGGTCAAGCCGTTCTGGCCGGCAACATCATCGTCCGTCAACGCGGCACCACCTATGCCTCTGGCCGCAATGTCGGCATGGGTCGCGATCACACCATTTTCGCGTTGGTCGATGGTCAGGTGATTTTCTCACGTGGACGCGGCGGCAAGCCCACGGTTAATGTTGTCCCGGCGAACGACAGCGTTGCCAGAGCCGCCGAGTAGCCCGAATTTATACAGATAATCAAAAAGGGGGAAAGGATGGCCTTCCCCCTTTTTTCATGCCCCTAACAAATTTAACGGCACACAATGAAATTTCTCGATGAAGCAAAAATATACGTGAAAAGCGGCGATGGCGGCGCAGGATGCGTGGCGTTTCGCCGGGAAAAATTCATTGAAATGGGCGGCCCTGATGGCGGTAATGGCGGCAAAGGTGGCGATGTGATTATTGAAGTCTCAAAGGAACTCAACACCCTGATTGATTTTCGTTACTCCCAACATTTCAAGGCCAAGAACGGCATGCACGGTATGGGGGAAAATCGCTCTGGCGCGGGCGGCGAACATTTGGTGATTAAGGTGCCTGTCGGTACTGAAATTCTGGATGAAGACCGGGAAACGGTTTTGCTTGATCTCACCGTGCCCGGACAAAAAGTCGTGTTCTTAAAAGGCGGCGATGGCGGGTTTGGGAATGCTCATTACAAGTCATCCACTAATCAAGCCCCCCGCAAGGCTACCCCCGGATGGCCGGGTCAGGAACGGGCGATTTGGCTTCGGCTGAAATTAATCGCCGATGCAGGATTGGTCGGCATGCCCAATGCGGGCAAGTCAACTTTTTTGGCGGCGTGCTCGGCGGCTAAACCGAAGATTGCCGATTATCCTTTTACCACCCTGTACCCGAATTTAGGCGTGGTGCGTGCGGGCGATACGGAATTTGTATTGGCCGACATTCCGGGGTTGATCGAAGGGGCACATGAAGGCCATGGATTGGGGGATCGTTTTTTAGGACATGTGGAACGCACGGCCGTTATTCTTCATTTGATTGATATCACCCAAGATGACCCGGCCAAGGCATATAAGACCATCCGTAAGGAACTAGCGCAGTATGGTCAGGGTCTCGCCGAAAAACCCGAGATTGTTGCCTTGAACAAAGCAGATGCGCTGGGCCCTGAACTCTCCGCGGATCAAGCAAAGACATTCAAACGAAAAACCAAGATTAAACCCTTTATCATTTCTGCCGTTTCCGGTGAAGGCATGCGCGAGATGTTATTTGCCATTAACGATATCATTCAACAAAACCGCAAACTCAAAGATGTCTGATATATGTGATGTGATCGAACGATCAAAAAAGATCGTGATAAAAATTGGGTCAGCCTTAGTGACCGACGAAGCTACGGGAAGCGTTCGCCGCGCGTGGCTTGAGAGTTTGGCCGGAGATATCGCCGATTTAAGAAAAGCCGATAAGCAAATTATTCTTGTGACATCAGGTGCCATTGCCTTAGGACGAAAGGCGATGGGGGTGTCCCCTGTGGAACGTCCTGGGGCTATTTCACTTGATATCAAACAGGCCGCGGCTTCAGTGGGGCAATTATACTTATCGCGTGCCTATGATGAATGTCTGTCTGTTCATGGGATTGTCAGTTCGATTGTATTATTGACGCCCCGAGATACTGAAGATAGACGCTCACATTTGAATGCCAGAGCCACATTGTCCGCCCTGATGACGCGGGGGATTGTACCGGTCATTAATGAAAACGACACGGTTTCCACGGCCGAAATCAGGTTTGGGGATAATGACCGTCTGGCGGCACGTGTGGCGCAAATGATCGGCGCGGATTTGCTGATACAGCTTTCTACCACAGATGGACTTTACACGGCAGATCCTCGCCTTGATCCGTCGGCGGAGCATGTCGCCAATGTCAAACATATCAATGAGGATATTCAGCGTATGGCCGGGGATGCGCTGGCGGGCGTATCTACCGGGGGCATGAAAAGCAAAATAATTGCCGCCCAAATTGCCACATTGGCGGGTGTGCCGATGATAATTGCCAAGGGAACGGCATTACACGCGCTGTCTGCACTCAAAAACGGGGCGCGGGCGACCCTGTTTCACCCTCAGGGAACTCCCCTATCCGCCCGCAAGAAATGGATTCAAGCCCATGTCAAACCAACGGGCACTATTGTAATTGATGAGGGGGCACAGCAGGCGTTAAAGAATGGGAAGAGTCTTCTTCCTGCCGGAATCGTCGGGATCAGCGGGACATTTCAGCGCGGAGATGCCGTCACCATTGTCAATCAAGCGAATCAAAAACTGGCGGTGGGGCTGGCCGGATATGATATCGACGAAGCGCAGGCCATTATGGGTCATCATAGTCATGAATTTTTGGATGTTCTGGGACATTCAGGCCGCGAAGAATTTATCCATCGTGACGATCTGGTCTTACTTTCCGCATAAAATCAGATAGAATCACTCGGATGTTTCTTTATATCCGGAGATGAATGATGATGTTTCGTACCGACCAGCCTGTTGCCCTTCGCCGGCTTGATTATGCACCCCCGACACATCTTATTCCATCGCTATCGATGACGATCGAACTGCATCCCACGGAAACGCGGGTGACGAATACCATGCAGGTTGTCAAAAATAGTGCGTCTTCCACGCTTTTTTTAAATGGCGAAAAGCAGACATTAATCTCTGTCTTACTGGACGGCGCCCCCGCACAATATCAAACCCGCGAGGACGGTATTGAGATTGAAACTGGCGAGAAGACTTCGTTTGAGTTGAGTATTACCAGCCT
>CAZZGO010000041.1:6938-12907 GCA_964654245.1 uncultured Pseudobdellovibrionaceae bacterium
TTATCTGGAAGATACATTTACGACGCGTTCGGGCAAGAAGGTACGCCTTCGGATTTATGTCGATGAGGCCGATAAAATCAAACGCTGTGGCTGGGCGATGGATTCCCTAATCCGTTCCATGAAATGGGATGAAGAAAAATGGGGGCGTGAATATCAATTTGATCGATTTGATATTGTCGCGGTCAGCAAATTCAATATGGGGGCAATGGAAAACACATCACTTAATATCTTTAATGATGCCTTGATTTTAGGAGATGAGGAAACAGCCACAGACTCCCAGCTTGAATCCATCGAAGGCGTCGTTGCGCACGAATATTTTCACAACTGGACAGGAAATCGCGTCACCTGCCGGGACTGGTTTCAACTTACGTTAAAAGAAGGACTGACTGTTTTTCGAGATCAGGAATTTTCTGCCGATATGAACTCGCGGGGGATACAGCGCATTGATGATGCGACCCAACTTCGGGCGCGGCAATTCCCCGAAGATTCAAGCCCCCTTTCCCACCCGATACGCCCGGACAGCGTCGTAGAAATAAATAATTTTTATACCGCCACCGTATATGAAAAGGGATCTGAAATTATTCGTATGACACGCTTGCTCGCGGAAGCGAGTCAACCAGGCGGCTTCCGTCATGGCACCGATATTTATTTTGATCGGCATGATGGGCAAGCGGTGACATGTGATGAATGGATTAAGGCAATCGCTGACGGATCAGGTGCCGATTTCACCCAGTTCATGCGGTGGTACGCGCAGGCCGGAACCCCCGAAGTCACCGCAGAATTTGCCTATGACGAGGTCGTCCAAAAAGTCAGCTTAACATTATCCCAGCACACGAACCCCACCGCAGATGGAAGCCCCAAGGAACCGTTTCATATTCCTGTGGCGGTTGGTTTCATTTCGCCTAACGGTCAGGACATGATCGGCACCCGTATCTTGCATTTAACCGCGCCTGTTCAGACATTCACATTTGACAACATCCCCGTGCGCCCGGTGCCATCAATCCTGCGGCAGTTTTCCGCCCCTGTAAAATTGAAGGCCAATCAAACAAATGACGATCTTCGTTTTTTGATGGTGCATGACACAGATGATTTTAATAGATGGGATTCAGGCCAGACTTACATGCTTCGCGTGTTGGGGGATATGATGGATTGTCAGATGACCTCTGCCCCTTCGGATTTGATCGAGACATTAGGGCACCTTGTGCTTAAGTCTCAAGATCCAGAGAGCGATCCGGCCTTTATGGCGCGGATGTTATCGCTCCCCGATATGTCGATTATCGGTCAGTCTCGGGATATCGTCGATCCGGATGAGATTTATCGTGTCCGAAAAATGGTGATGGATGCACTGGCGCATAAATATCGAGATCAAATTTTGGGTTTGTATAATCATTTATCAAACCCTGATATCTCAGAGACATCTGGCAGAACGAAGGGTATTCGGGCACTTCGGAATATCTTGCTTCGATATCTGGATGATCCTGTGCTGGCCGGATTACATTTCGATCAGGCAAAAAATCTCACGGATCGGATGGGGGCGCTCTCTGTTTTAGCACATCACGACCATGCCGAAACACGGCGTGTTTTCAGTGTCTTTGAAGATAGATATCTTCATACGCCGCTGGTGATGGATAACTGGTTCCGTGTTCAAGCGGGAAGCACCCGAAAAGACACACTTTCGACCTTGCACTTGTTATTATCACGTGCGGATTTTGACTGGACGACACCTAACCGCGTACGGGCGGTATTTGGCGCGTTCGGCATGAACGCCGTGATGTTCCATCACCGAAGTGGTCAGGGATACGAATTTGTTAAGGACGCGATTATTAAATTGAATACAATTAACCCTGAAATTGCCGCGCAAATTTTAAGGCCCTTCCGGGAGTGGAAACGATATACGCCCGATCGTCAGGCCTTTATGAAATCGGCGTTAATGGAAATAGCGGAAACCCCCAACTTATCACGGGATGTGTATGAAATTGTCCAAAAGACACTTGGTGCCGAAAGATCATCCGGCTGATTTTGCAGGATCCCTGCGGGATTTCGATGCAGGATTTGATCTTCCGGTGTGCGGGATGGATGAAGTTGGCCGGGGGCCACTGGCAGGGCCTGTGGTGTCGGCATGTGTTTTTATTCCGCCGGAAAATCTTAAAGATCCCGTGTGGGATCACGTCAATGACAGCAAGAAATTATCATCGGCCGCGCGTGAAAAATTAGATCCGGCAATACGCGCCCTATGTTTTTTTCAGATCATCGAAATACCGCCCGCAGAGATTGACCGTATCAATATTCATCAGGCATCGCTGGAGGCTATGCGCCGCGCCTATCATGACATCGCAGACCGTCTCCCGCCCCACTATGCCTTGGTGGATGGGAAATTCACGCCTACCCTGCCGTGCCCGGTGCAGGCGGTCGTCAAAGGCGACATGCGCTCGCTCGCGATTGCCGCGGCGTCTATTGTGGCGAAGGTGCATCGAGACCACCTCATGACCCAGCTTCATGATGTGTTTCCTGCCTATGACTGGCATAAAAATGCAGGCTATGGCACACCCGCCCACCTGCGCGCGATTAAAACTCATGGGCTGACGCCTCATCACCGGCTGTCGTTTGCCCCCTGTGCTGAGGCCTTAAGCCTCTGATCTGACTCTGAAATCTCAAGAAAACCGAACAACACATTGATTCTAAATATGGAATCAAATTTATATCTTGACGGGGACTCGCGCATGATTCATGATTCGACCGTAGAAAAACGGAGATTTAATTCATGTCTATACAAAAAAAGAAAATATCCCCTATTAATTCAATTCTGCAAGGGGATTGTATAGAAAATCTGACATCGCTGCCCGAGAAGTCCGTTGATCTTATCTTCGCTGACCCACCCTATAATCTTCAACTGGGGGGGGAGTTATCACGCCCCAATCACAGCGTCGTGGATGCGTGCGATGATGCGTGGGATCAATTTGACAGCCTGAATGATTACGATGATTTCACTCGGAAATGGTTATCGGCGGCGCGCCGAACATTGAAAGATGATGGGGCCATATGGGTGATCGGGTCATATCATAATATTTTCAGATTGGGATATATTCTTCAGGATCTGGGGTACTGGATTTTGAACGATATTATCTGGCGCAAATCCAACCCCATGCCGAATTTCAGGGGCAAACGTTTTACCAACGCGCATGAAACCTTAATCTGGGCGTCAAAATCAAAGGACAGTAAATATCGATTTAATTATGATTCTATGAAATCACTGAACGAAGATCTGCAGATGCGATCAGACTGGTTTATTCCCCTGTGCACGGGCGGTGAACGTTTAAAAGATGACCAAGGTGAAAAAGTTCATCCCACGCAAAAACCCGAAGCCCTGTTAAGCCGTGTGATTTTATCGTCCACCAAACCGGGAGATGTGGTGCTTGATCCATTTTTCGGGACAGGCACCACCGGCGCCGTCGCCAAGAAACTGGGGCGGCAATGGATTGGGATTGAGCGTGAAAAATCCTACATCAAGGCCGCGCAAAAGCGCATAGAGGAAACTGTTCCCTGTTCAGAGGACATGGTGATGTTAGAAAATAAGCGTGAGCAAATGCGCATTCCTTTTGGTTGGTTGCTGGAACATGGATATCTAGAGCCGGGCGCGGAATTGGTTGATGCCAAAGGAAATTTGAGTGCCAAGATTCATGCCGATGGCAACGTAATGGTAACAAATAAGCATGTGGGGAACCATAGAGGTTCCATTCATAAAGTCGGTGCCGCGGTTCAAAATGCTCCATCATGCAACGGGTGGACATTCTGGCATTATCGGGATGGTAAAAAAATGCGGCCTATTGATGATTTGCGCCAACAATTACGGGCACGTATTGAGTCTCAAGACGGTAATAAAACCTTGCAATAGCAGATGATCATTCCTATAGCTTGGTCATGAATACCACCCGTCAGATTTTCCTGAATGAAATTATTTTGAATGTTTCTGTGGGCGTCAACCCAGAGGAGAAAATCAATCGCCAAAATGTGATTATCTCTGTTACGGTGGATGTTACAGAACCAACAAAACCTATCGATGACGCCATTGAACATGTGCTGTCATATGATGATATTCTGAAGGATGTTGAACGAATTGTGTTATCCGGACACACGAATCTTTTGGAAACTTTGGCCGAACGGATCAAAGATTGCGTTCTTCAATATCCCCATGCCACAGGCGTCACAATTATGATTGAAAAACCAGACATATATGCCCATGTGAAAACAGCCGGGGTCAGGCTCTCCTGCTCTCGGTAGGTATCTCTATCTTGATTTTGAGGTGATAAGGTCTTCAGGCTTGGAGGAAGAGAGCAATAGTACAGAATTGGCATCTTCAAACAAATCGATACCGTCTAACTTTCCTTCAAGGATGGCCAGAATACTTCCATTCCGTCCCCGAATGCTTCCTAGATATTCATGAAAATCAACCCGAAGGCGAACATAGGCAACACGTTTATATCGTGATTGGCGTATATCAGTATCCAGCTCAAGAACCTCATTTTGTTTGCGAACCAAAAAAGCTTGAGCAACATGTTCATCGACGGGAACAAAGTTATAGGTGAAGGCCTGCTCCATAATGAGCATCAGATTTCGGGGGTAATCCTTGACCTCGCCAATACGTCCGCATAGTTCCCGATCAAGTGAATTTCCCCAGATTTCAAACCGCCGAACGTTGTTATAGGCATAAATGTCCACGATGGGAAAACCTTTTCGAACTTCGTCATAGGTGCCCAGTTCTACCGGAAGCACAAATTCAAATTTCGTCGGAAAGGATTTGCGGTTGCTGTTGAGAAATTTTTTGGCCGATTCACGTATCTTTTTCCATTCAAAATCATTATTCACGTTGTTTTGATAGATTTTGCATTCATTGATCAACATGAAATTATCAACGGCGCGATCATCCCCACTATCA
Organism: uncultured Pseudobdellovibrionaceae bacterium; assembly: GCA_964654245.1. Classification (GTDB taxonomy): domain Bacteria; phylum Pseudomonadota; class Alphaproteobacteria; order Micavibrionales; family Micavibrionaceae; genus UWPOB-MICAV1. The sequence goes on from CAZZGO010000041.1 coordinate 11,872, forward strand.
AATACCCCCAGATTCCAATAAAGTTTTGACAAATTGGCCGGCGTGCCCCGGACATATCCCGTCAATTTCGTTGATTCAGGTGCCACAGTGGCATCCCCTGTTTTCACATCACGGGCAATCGATTCGGATGTCACCATCGGCGTTTGCGGAAATTCAGGCGCGCTTTGTGCCCATACTGGCGACTGGCCAAGATATGCCCCCCCTAACATCATCAACACAAAAATCTGAAGGCACGAACGGATCATATAAATAGTATAAATTTTTATGCCTAAAATCACAAACTTCTTTTGTTATTTCATGATCTTGGCTACTTTTTGAAATAGGGTTGGAAGCCCTAGTTCCGCCACATTTTTAAGGTCAACCCATTTGAGATGTGAAGGTACGCGCCCCTTCCATACGATATCACAGGGGATCAGCGTCAATTCAAAATGGGTAAAAACATGGCGGACATGCCGGCTAGGGTGCATCGTCATTATTTGTCCCTTCAAAAAATCGAGATGCGAGATCGGCTCACGATCCGAAAGCCAATCCGATGTGGGCAAGCAGGCCATGCCGCCAAACAAGCCTTTAGCAGGTCTGGTTTCATATAAAATCTGTCCCTGTTTGTTTTTAATCCAATAAACAAACCCTTGTTTTTTTGGTTTGGGGGTTTTGGGTGATTTAACAGGAAGCTGTTCTGCGATGTTTTGTTGCCGTGCCAGACAATGTCCCGATACGGGACATAGACCACATTTAGGCGAACGTGGCGTGCAGATCATCGCCCCCAGATCCATCATGCCTTGGGCGTAATCTCCCGGATGATCTGTGCGCCCAGCCGAGAGTTTTTCTGCGTGCTGGATTAATATTTTTTTGGATTGAGGCAAAGGATCCACCACCGCAAAGACACGTGCCATCACCCGTTCCACATTGCCATCCACGACGGTGGCTGGTTTTTGATAGCATATCGCATGGATGGCAGAGGCCGTATAAGGGCCAATGCCCGGCAAGGTCTTCAGCCCCTCAAGTGTTTCCGGGAACCTACCGCCCTGATGTTCCA
>CAZZGO010000042.1:0-12707 GCA_964654245.1 uncultured Pseudobdellovibrionaceae bacterium
CTTCAACGCGTACCGGAATACCTTTTTTCACCGCATCCCACATTTTGTCGGATGATCGCAAATCACGGCTGTCCGTCTTGACGGAAAAACCTTTAGCCTTGAGTTGCCGTGTCAAGCTATCACAAAAATCCAAAATGGTGGCTGTCTGCGTGTCGTCTTTCATGACAGGGATGATGATGACCTGTGTTGGTGCGATACGAGGCGGCATGATCATCCCATCGTCATCGCCATGTATCATAATCAGCGCGCCGATGGTGCGGGTGCTGAATGCCCAGCTGGTGGTATGGGCGAGGGTTTCCTTACCCTCGCGGTTTTGATATTTTATGCCGCAACTTTTGGCAAAATTCGTACCCAGATTATGGGTGGTCGCCGCCTGAAGGGCTTTTCCGTCCTGCATGATGGATTCAAACGCATAGGTTTGATCCGCGCCGGGAAAACGCTCCTCGGCGGTTTTGACACCCTTATATCCATCAAACGCCAGATAATCGCGGAAGAATTTTTCGTACATGTCCAAAATGGTCAGGCAGTCTTTGGTTGCCCCGGCATCATCTTCAAACGCACAATGGCCTTCATGCCAGAAAAATTCAGATGTCCTAAGAAACAGACGCGTGCGCATTTCCCAACGCATCACACTCCCCCACTGATTCAATTGGAGCGGCAAATCACGGTAAGATTGAATCCAGCGTGCCATGGCATCACCGATAATGGTTTCAGACGTGGGGCGAACAACAAAAGGCTCCTCAAGCTCTGCCTTGGGGGATGGGATCAACCCGCCCTTACCGTCTGCCTCGAGGCGGTGATGCGTAACCACCGCACATTCTTTGGCAAATCCTTCGACATGCTGAGCCTCTTTGGCGAGGAAACTGACAGGGATCAAAAGCGGAAACGCCGTATTCTGAACACCATACTCCTTCAGCCACGGGTCAAATGTCTTTTGCATGTTTTCCCACAATGCCCAGCCATAAGGCTTGACGATCATGGATCCACGCACGGGGGAATTTTCCGCCAGATCCGCCGATTTAATCACGGCCTGATACCATCCCGCGAAATCATCTTCGCGAGTGGGCGTAATGGCCGTCATCGGTTTTTTGGAGGTGTTTTTTTGAGGCTGGTTCATGGCTCTAACTCTTTGCGGCTATATCGTATTTTACGCGGTTCAGGGGGAATTATCACAACATCATCCGTATTTCCAGCACGGGCGTCAACAGGTTCGGGCGTTTGTACATCTAAAGGTTTGGCATCAAGGGCGGAAACTTCCTTCGCCATATCCCTTGAGGATGTAGAAGAAATCGAAGGGGGAACAGACGATATGCCACATAAAGCATAGGCTTGGGAGGTAATGTCCCGGCCATCATATACAACCCGGCCATTTTTATATATTTCAAGAAAGCCCAAAGGCGATTTCATATCAATCCCTGCCGGCACTGACATATTTTGAAGCCGAGACGCCAAATCAATCGTCAGCGGCGCGGTGATCACATCCGGCAACGCCATCGGCGCCGAATTTATATCCGCCGGCACCACAGGCCGCCCTTTAACATCCTGCCCCGGCACAAAATGAACATCTGATCTGACCTGATGCGCCGATAAAATCCGGCACTCTACAGGTTCAGATTGCGCCCAAACCATCTGAGGCCACATACACAAAATGATCAGGCATAGTCGGGTAAAGTTCATTGAATTTTATCCTCAGCCGCCATCATGCTGGCGATGGCATAAAAATCAATGACATTGGCCTGAATCAACAACCAGATCATCACCCAGATCCCTGTAGAGATGATGCCCGTCCATAAAAATTTCTGACCGATGCGGGGATTGGCGGGCGCACTTCCAGCATGACCTATATCTGGCGCGTCCGGTGCCCGGTTCCCCCAAGGCAACACCATGAACAAAACAGTCCAGAAAATCATCAAATAGACCATAATGCCTGTTAATATGCTCATACTCTCACCACATGAACGGAAACTTTAGGTTTAATTTTCAACGCCGACTCAACAAAGCGGCGAATACCCACACGCACTTCTTCAGATAGTTTATCATTCTGCGCCAAATCTTTGGCGTTCATATCCTCCAGAATGAATTCTGCTTCATCTAGGATATCTGATTCAAAATCTACGCCTTCATCTGTCTCGGGATCGACCAGACCCACCGTCGTCACCTGAGGATCAGAGGCGATCTTGCCTTTTTTATCGAGCACAAGCGTGACATGCACCGCGCCGCTATATTGAAGTTTACGCCGCTGAACAATGGCCTGATGATCGGCCGGAATAATACGCCCCGGTTCAACCGCCAAAAGACCCGTTGAAATATGATCGATAATCTGCGGCGTGCCGGGGGCTATTTTAATGACCGAACCGTTATTTGGGATGATTGTGTGGGGCACTTGGCAGGATTGCGCCAGTTCTGCATGGGCTTCAAGCATCGTGCGCTCCCCATGCACCGGAATAACACAGGCCGGTTTCAACCAGCTTAACATCTGCGCAATTTCATCGCGTGCCGGATGGCCGGAAATATGAATGCAATGTGCCGTATCCCGGGGGGATATCGTTCTGACTTGCGATGCCGCCAAATTATTTTTAACCGCCATGATTTCTTTTTCATTACCGGGAATAGGCCGAGATGAAAAAATAACCGTGTCTTTTGGCGCAAGCTTGATAGATGGATGTTCCCCCCGCGATATTCGGGATAATTGCGCGCGTGCCTCGCCTTGAGAACCGGTCACAATCAACACTTGTTTGTCCCGTGGAATACGCGGCAATTCATCTTCAGACACGAAATTGTGCATGTCATCTAACAACCCGCATTCATCCGCGCAGGACAACATGCGGTGCAAGGAACGCCCCACGACCGCGACCTTGCGCCCGGAAGATTTAGCCGCCTTGATGATCGAGCGAATACGCCCCACATTCGAGGCAAACATCGTAATCGCAATACGCCCTTCGCATTCTTGAAAGACTTGCGTCAAACCTTCGGCAACGTCCTGTTCAGACCCCGATACACCGGCGACTTCGGCATTCGTGGAATCCCCGACATAGGCCATAACCCCTTTTTTGCCGATATCTTGAAAGGTCGAAGGATTTGTGATCTCGCCCAGAACGGGTTTGGGGTCTAAATTCCAATCACCGCTATGAAGGACATTCCCCAAAGATGTTTGAATAAATAACGCGCAGGTGTGCGGAATGGAATGCGATACCGGAATAAATTGAACCCGAAACGGAGAAAGAGAAATCGTTTCCCCCGGCGATACAACCTGAATATCCGCGGCACGACATTCCGGATTTTCGTTTAATTTTTCTTTGAGTACTTCTGCAGTAAAAGCCGAGCAGTAAATCGGGCATTTCAGCCGCGGCCATAAATGTACGACCGCCCCGATATGGTCTTCATGGGCATGGGTAATAATTAACCCAGAGAGATTTTTTCGGCGCGCCGCAATAAAATCTGGATCAGGAAGTAAGATATCAACACCCGGAAAACGTTCATCGGCGAAACCCAGTCCGCAATCCACGGCCAGCCACTGTCCCTGATACCCATAGACATTTAAATTGACGCCGAATTGTTCCGCGCCACCCAAAGGGATAAAATAAAGTGACTCAGGATCAAAAATCATTCTGCGGCCTGTCTATGGGATAAAGTCTGGCTTAAATGCAAAAGACCTTTGATCGTCAGTTCATCATCCAGTTTTTGAATGGATTGTGTCCCCTTGGCGATCAGCGGCGCCAATCCCCCCGTCGCAATGACCAAAGGCTGGGCACCCAATTCTTGTGAAATCTTGGAAATCATGCCCTCTACCAAAGACACATAGCCCCAGAAAATACCGGACTGCATGGCCTCGACTGTGTTTTGACCAATCACACGGCTGGGTTGACGGACATCCACCTTTGGCAATTTAGCGGCCGCACGATGAAGCGCATCCAAGGATAAATTAATCCCTGTTGAGATAGACCCGCCCAGATATGCCCCCTTTTGATCGATGACATCAAAGGTCGTTGCCGTACCAAAATCTACCACCACCGCCGGGGTCTGGTAAAATATTTTGACCGCCAGTGCATTCACCAGACGGTCTGCCCCGACGTCTTCGGGTTTCTCAAGCAAGACCGTCAGCTTATCCTTGATCAAGGCATAATCGACGATATGCGGCCTGACGTTAAAATGTTTTTCACAAAATTGGATCAGATGAAAATTCGCCGCCGGGACAACCGAACTCATGATGACATCTGAAATATCCTGAAACGTAATACCCGTCGATAAAAACATCTGGGATAAGAAGGCAGAATATTCATCGGAGGTCTGGCCGCTATCGGTACGGCACCGCCATGCCGCAAGACGCGTTTTCCCGTTATAGGCGGCAAACACGATATTCGTGTTCCCGACATCAATCACCAGCAACATATTATTCCTTTCCAAAATGAACGTCCCCGGACCGGATGATATTCACTTTATCCCCCTGCGCCAACTGCAGAAACCCTTGATCGTCCAAGCCTTGAAATATACCCGCCAAGGTCACTTCGGGCAAACGTACCGTAATTTCCTGTCCCATGCCATAGGCCTGCGCCAGCCATTCGGCGCGAATAGGCGCAAACCCTTCTTTAACCCAACATTCGTACAAATCCCCTAGATGAAACAACACCCGATCCCGAAAGACGTTCACATAGATCGGCTTATTGGCCAAGGTATGAAGCCCAGCTCGGCCTTCGGGCGGTGCCAGAATATTCGCCCCGATCCCAACATATAATTCAGTCACTTCCCCGCCGCCCAATGCCGTTTCCAATAAAATGCCGGACACTTTCAGACCGTTGATTAAAATATCATTTGGCCATTTTAACTTTTTGGCATTCATGGTTTCGGCCGACAGATATTCATCCATCGCCCGCGAAAGCGCGAGCGCGGTCACAAACGCCATCTGCGCTGTCTGATCTGGCGGCATATGGGGACGAAACAAAACAGATAAATAAAGATTTCCCATGGGGGAATCCCATGTATTCCCGTGACGCCCCCGGCCGGACGTCTGCATCAGGGCCTGAATAGCGGTGCCTTCGGGGGCTCCCTGTGCGGCACGCTGTTTTAAAATATCCTGCGTGCTTTCCGCACTGGCCAGGACGGAAATGTGCCAATCCATGTTTTGTCCATTCCTATGAAAGGCTAGATGGTATCAAATATATGGCCGCCGTGCGGCAGATATCAAGCAGTGCAGACGGACTGATGATAAAGAGCAGGATAAAACCAACAGACCCTCCCAAAACAACCCATCGCCCCCAAGAGATATGACCATCATACGGCTCCGCCGGCGTATCAAAGAACATAACTTTGATAACCCGAAGATAATAATAGGCCGATACCACAGATGTCAGCACGCCAATGACCGCAAGCACGTATAAGTGGGATTCCATGACCGATTGAAAAATCACGAACTTACCAAAGAATCCAGCCAAGGGCGGAATACCGCTCATCGAAAACATCAAAATCGCCAAAATATACGCTAACTTGGGCATATGTTGGGATAACCCGGCCAGATCAGATATTTTTTCTAAATTCACATCCTGACGGCGCATGGACAAAATCACGGCAAAAGTACCCGCCGTCATAATCATATACACCGCCATGTAAAATATCAGACCCGACAGCCCTGCCATCGTTCCCGCGGCCAGCCCCATCAGGGCATACCCCATATTGCCAATAGAACTATAGGCCAGCAGACGTTTAATATTATCTTGCCGTAACCCGGCAAACGCCCCCACCAACATCGACGCCGCCGATAAGATCCAGATAATCTGCACCCAGTCATCCTGAAGCGGATAAAACGGCTCAAATACCAATCGGGCGATCAAACCCAAGGCTGCCAGTTTAGGCACAAGGGCAAAAAACGCGGTGACCGATGTCGGCGCGCCTTCATACACATCTGGGGTCCACATATGAAACGGAACGGCCGACACCTTGAACGCCAACCCGGCCAGAATAAACACCATCCCGATGAGCGCGCCCAAGGACACTTCCGTGCCCAAGGCCTGACCAATCAAGGCAAAATTGGTGGTACCCGTATATCCGTATATCAAGGACACCCCGAACAGCAAAATCCCCGACGATATGGCGCCTAGAATGAAATATTTCATCCCCGATTCCGCCGAACGTAAATGGGTGCGCCGTATCGCGGCCAGCACATAGAGGCTTAAGGATTGCAATTCGAGAGCAACATACAGCGAGAGCAAATCATGCGCCGATACCATCAACATCATCCCAATGCCTGAAAACAGGACTAAAATGGGGTATTCAAATTTGATGATTTGTTCTTGATACAAATACTGAATCGATAAAATCGTGGATACGGCTAGACCGATCAGGATAAAAACTTTAATCAACTCGGCATATCCATCCATCACGAACATGCCGCCCAATGTTTCGGCGCGCCCGCCGTCTCCGGATACGACCATCACGGCGGCCAACCCATAGCACAGAACGCTCGCCCAGCTGATCAGACGCAGGCTCCGGTTGCCCATGAAGGCTCCCACCACCAAAAGCACCATCCCGGCCACAGCCAAAAAAATCTCAGGCGCCAAAGGCATCAAAGAGGATAAGGAAAAGTCACTCATGGTGCGGGCTCCCCGGAAGGTCGTGTGTTCGAAATGGCCTGAGTGCCGGACGCCAGATCCATTTGTTCTTGTGTCTGCTCATACGCGTTGATCGCGGATATATAGTTTATTCTTAACGCTTCAATCGTCGGGGAGACGCGGTCCATCACCAGTCCCGGCATAACACCCAGGGCGATCACCAACAAAGCCAGCGGGATCAGATAAAATTTCTCAAGCCCTGAGACATCCGGCATGGCGGCGGCATCAGCATTTACAGACTCCCCAAAGATAACCCGGCGATAAAGTACCAGCATATAAGCCGCACCCAACACAACACCGGTCGTGGCAAACAAGGCTACCCATGTGCTGGCCTGAAACGCGCCCATCAAGGTTAGAAATTCGCCCACGAATCCCGATGTGCCAGGAAGTCCCACAGACCCCAACATGAAAATCATGAACAAGGTCGCATATTTGGGCATGTTCTTGACCAAACCGCCATAACGCCCGATCTCCCGCGTATGAAGACGGTCATAAACAACGCCCACGCACAAAAATAACGCCGCCGAGATAATCCCGTGTGAAATCATCTGGAACATCGCCCCATCAAGACCTTGGGATGTGGCCGTAAAAATACCAAGCGTCACAAACCCCATATGCGCCACAGATGAATATGCAATCATCTTTTTCATGTCTTCCTGAACCAACGCCACCAGCGAGGTATAAATAATGGCGACAATCGACAGGCCAAACACAAGGGGTGTAAAGAAATCACTGGCGAGCGGGAACATCGGAAGCGAAAAACGCAAAAACCCATATCCCCCCATCTTCAGCAAAACCCCCGCCAGAATAACGGAGCCAGCCGTAGGCGCTTCGACGTGGGCATCGGGAAGCCATGTATGCACCGGCCACATCGGCATTTTGACGGCAAAGCTGGCGAAGAACGCCAGCCAGAGCCAAATCTGAAGATCACGCGCCAGTTCGGTATTCATCAAAACCGTGATATCGGTCGTGCCTACCTGAATATACAGCGCAAGCAAGGCCAGCAACATCAAGACCGACCCCAGCAACGTATAAAGAAAAAACTTGAACGCCGAATAAACGCGGCGTGCCCCGCCCCATATCCCGATAATCAGGAACATCGGAATCAGCACACCTTCGAAAAACACATAAAACAACACCGCATCCAGCGCGCAGAATGTACCGATCATGAAACATTCCAACACCAAAAACGCGACCATATATTCACGCACGCGTTTTTTAACGGACTTCCAACTCGCGAGGATACATATCGGCGTTAAAAAAGCCGATAGCACCACAAAGAACAGGGAGATACCATCCACCCCCATGTGATAGGAGAGCCCCAGCGATTCAAACCAGACATGTTTTTCAACAAACTGAAAGGCTGAAGACGTACCATCAAACGCCGATAACAGACATAAGGACAACAGGAACACAACGGCGGAGGTCAACAACGCTACCTGACGAGATCTCTGCGCCTGTGTGTTTTCATCCCCTCTCAGGGCAAGAATGACCAAAGCCCCCGCCAACGGCAAGAAGGTCATAAGGGAAAGGATCGGAAAATCAATCATCGTATATAACCTTGCTTATGCCTGCCCTGTCACCATTTTGAAAAACATCCATGTCACCAAGGCAATCAACCCTAAAATCATGATCAAGGCATATTGAAACACATACCCGGATTGAAACCGGCTTAAAACCCCGGCGAAACGTTGTGATACACTCGCCACCCCATCTGGCCCCAAACCATCGACGATATGTTTATCCCCCTTCCAGAATGTGCGCCCCAGCCGAAGGGCATTCGTGACAAAGGCGGCATGATAGGCTTCATCGAAAAACCATTTATTGTAAAAAAGTGTATGAATGGGTTTAAACGCGGAAACCGCTTTCTGAGGCAAACCTGTTTTCCAGCCATAGAAAACGCCGCCCAGTATTAACCCTAAAGCCCCGATGATAATGGGAAGTAATTTCACCCAGAGCGGGACATGATGCGCGCCTTCCAGCGTATCATTTTCAGGCAAGACAAAAAGGCTGTCCTGCCAAAAGACATGACGGCTCCATTCATGCCCATGCGTGTTTTCCTCAACAACAGGGGCTTCGACATCATGCTCAATCGCAACATCCACAATGGCGGGTTTGTCTGGGTTATGTTGCCCGCCGCCCACGAACGATTCATACCCGAAAAACCCGGCGAAGATTGCCCCCACCGCCAGGATCATCAAGGGAGACAACATGGACGGCGGTGATTCATGCGCATGATCATAGGTGTGATGATCCATGCGCGGCTTGCCGTGGAAGGTCATGAATAACAAACGGGCGGAATAAAACGCGGTCATCAACGCGGCCGCAATCCCCATCCAGAAGGCATAATTCCCAAACCATGTATGGTCAGCAAAGGCGGATTCAAGAATAATGTCCTTGGAATAAAATCCAGCAAAAAACGGCATCCCGGCCAATGCCAAAGACCCGATCCACATCAACACATACGTCGCCGGGATTTTTTTCCACACGCCGCCCATGTTCCGCATATCCTGTTCATGATGAAGGGCATGAATGACCGACCCCGCCCCTAAGAATAATAAGGCTTTAAAGAACGCATGGGTCATCAAGTGAAAAATGGCCGCCCCATAGGCCGACACACCCAAGGCAAAAAACATATATCCCAGTTGTGACATGGTCGAATACGCAATCACGCGTTTGATATCAAATTGGGTCATACCAATGGTGGCCGCAACAAAGGCAGTGGTTGCCCCCACCAACGTCACCAACATCAAGGCCGTTGGCGCATATTCAAAGACCGGAGACATACGCGCCACCAAAAACACGCCCGCCGTCACCATCGTTGCCGCGTGAATAAGGGCGGATACAGGCGTGGGGCCTTCCATCGCATCCGGAAGCCACGTATGAAGACCCAATTGCGCGGACTTACCCATCGCCCCGATAAACAGCAACACACAAATCAGCGTCAGCGCATGAATATCCATACCGAGGAAATGATATGTCAGGGCGGCTTTTTCGGGTGCCATGGCAAAAATTGTATCCATATGCACCGTGCCAAACACGGCAAAGGTCGCAAAAATACCCAGCGCCAATCCAAAATCCCCGACGCGGTTCACCAAAAAGGCCTTGATGGCCGCACTATTGGCACTGTTCTTCTGGTTCCAAAACCCGATGAGCAGATACGAAGCCACCCCCACCCCTTCCCAGCCAAAAAATAACTGAACCAGATTGTCAGATGTCACCAACATCAACATGGCAAAGGTAAACAACGACAGATAGGACATGAAGCGTCCCTTGCTCTCATCGTGGCTCATATACCCCACTGAATAGATATGCACACAGGCCGACACGATGTTGACAACGCACATCATGACAACCGTCAACTGATCGATCTTCAAGGCCCAGTCCACCTTAAACTCACCGGATGTCATCCAGTGCATCAGCACAATCGTGCGCGGATCGCCCTGCATGTCATTGCCAAACACAACATGAATGAAGAGTGCACACGACGCCAGCGCGGCAACAATCACGCCCGTACAAGTGACAATCTGGGCAAAGCGGTCACCCAGACGTCGTCCCAGCAAAAACGCCAAAAGAAAGGCCAGTAACGGCGGAAAAACGGCAAGTACTTCCATGGCGCGTTATCCTTTCATCGCCGATATATCTTCAACGCCAATCGATCCCTTGGTGCGGAAGAACACAACCAGAATGGCCAAACCAATGGCGGCTTCGGCGGCCGCCACGGTTAAAATAAACATCGTGAAGACCTGCCCCGTTAAATCACCCAAAAAGGATGAAAAAGCCACAAAGTTAATATTCACCGCCAATAACATCAATTCAATACACATCAGGATGATGATGACATTCCGGCGGTTTAAGAAAATCCCGAACACGCCAATCGTGAATAATATGGCGGCGAGTGATAGGTAATGGGACAGTTCAATTTCCATGGATTATATCCCCTTGCCGGTCGTGACTTTTTGAATATCCAGCACGTCTTGGGGCCGGCGGGCATTTTGATCGGCGATTTTCTGACGGCGTACCCCGGGACGCCGACGATGAGTCAAGACAATCGCCCCAATCATCGCGACCAAAAGAATAAGCCCTGACACCTGAAAGGCGAAAATATAATCCGTGTACAGCACGCGCCCCAGGGCTTCGGTGTTTTGAACCGTTTGATCCATCGGCGTGATCCGGTTATCCATCGCCGACGGCGCAATATGCCACCCCACAAAGATAAAGATCAGTTCCGCCAGCAAAATCCCGCCAACGACCAACCCTATGGGGACATATTGCAATGCCCCCTGACGCAGTTCAGAAAACGAAATATCCAGCATCATCACCACAAACAGGAACAACACCGCCACCGCCCCGACATACACAATCACCAAAATCATGGCGACAAATTCTGCCCCCAACAGGACAAACAACCCCGCCGCATTAAAAAAGGCCAAAATCAAAAACAACACCGAATGAACCGGGTTTTTCGCCGTAATTACCATGATGGCGGCAAAAACGGTCATCAGGGCAAAAAGGTAAAAGGCAATGGCTGAGATCATGATGAAATAACGCGTTAGAATCCTGTTTTGACGACCTTTTTAATCGCTCTCTGGCACGGGCGCAAGGCGGGGACAGATAAAAAAATGACTTTATTGTGTCTTGATTTTATGAATCCCCCCTTCAGAATAAATGCTTGTGAGTCTGCTTCATCTGGCTTGTCCCTCTTATCATAGAATTAAATAATATGACAAAAAACTATCTTGTTCTGCTTTCCCTGCTCTGTCTTTACCCCGGTGCCGCGCTGGCGCAATCTGCGGACGGTGATACAGGATTGCTGTCTTTTGGCGTGGGGTATTACGATATTTTTGATCATGCGGGAGCCGTCGACTTCCGGTTTGAATACCGTCCGGCGCAGGCGTATGTCTGGCATATCAAACCCTGGGCAGGTGCTGAAATCACCTCGGATGGATCCGTATGGGGCGGCGGCGGATTACTGGCCGATATTCCGGTAGGGGGTGATTATTATGTGGCACCGTCGCTGGGCGTGGGTCTATATGCGCGGGGGAGCAGTGATAAGGATCTTGGATCAACCATTCAATTCAGATCCCAGATCGAAGGCGGCGTGAAATTATCCTCCGGCGCGCGGCTGGGCGTGGCCTTAAGCCATATGTCGAATTGTCATCTGGGTAATGACAATCCGGGGACGGAAATGCTGAATGTTTATTTCCACATGCCATTTGACGGCTTCAAAGACAAAAACCCGTAAACGAGATTGACGACTATCTGTACGGCGCATCCGCCGCGAGGTTGGACGCAATCTGCGCTTCCCAACGGTCGCCGTTATCTAGCAATTTTTGTTTATTATAAAACAACTCCTCACGGGTTTCCGTGGCGTATTCAAAATTGGGGCCTTCGACAATGGCATCCACCGGGCAGGCTTCCTGACACAGGCCGCAATAAATACATTTGGTCATGTCGATATCGTACCGCGTGGTACGGCGGGAGCCGTCTTCGCGGGGCTCGGCCTCAATCGTAATCGCCTGCGCAGGGCAAATCGCCTCGCATAATTTACAGGCAATGCAACGCTCCTCGCCGTTGGGGTAACGGCGCAAGGCATGTTCGCCCCGAAACCGAACCGACAACGGCCCTTTTTCATACGGATAATTGATCGTCACCCGTGGCACAAAAAACATGTATTTCAGGGTCAACATCATCCCTTTGACGATTTCGACCAGCAGAAAAGAATTCAGAAAGTTTTTCATTTTTTTAATTCCATTCCCGCAAAGCGGCATACTTTATCTTTAAGAGAAATAGGTGAATTACCACCATATTTACATACATTATCTGTAACATTTATCACAACCATCATAAAAACTGAGGCTAGAATACCCCACTGACAAACTCTCTCTACAGTTTCTATTTTTGTTTTAGGTTCAGACATAGCCTACCTCGGCAACGTATCAAACGCGATCAGCGATCCAGCCACGACCAACACCCAGATCAGGGTGAAGGGCAAAAATATTTTCCAGCCCAGCCGCATGAGTTGGTCATAGCGGTAACGGGGAAAGGTTGCCCGCGCCCACAAGAAAAAGAACATGATTAAAAACGTCTTCAGGACAAACCAGA
>CAZZGO010000043.1:0-12654 GCA_964654245.1 uncultured Pseudobdellovibrionaceae bacterium
GCCCGTTCTGGCCATTCAATCAGGCAGATACCCTCTGCCAGGGCGTCGTCCCAGCCGATTTCAAGCACATCTTCGGCGCGGGTCAGGCGGTAGAGGTCAAAATGCCAGATCGCCCCGCGGGGCGTGTCATAAGTTTGCACCAGCGTATAAGTGGGGCTGGGCACGTCAATATCCGCCCCGGCCAGCGTACGAATAAATCCGCGCGCAAAACAGGTTTTCCCTGCCCCCAAAGGGCCGCTCAGGGCCAAGACATCGCCCTTTACACTTTGGCGTGCCAGCGCGCGGGCATATTCCACAAGGGCGTCTTCGGTTGGGACATATGATTCCATACTCTTGCTTTTTATCATCAACATCCCCAAAATCAGCACACTTTTTTAAAGGAATGAGGACGTGTCAGAACAAACCCCAGTTTCCCCGGCCTTGATTGAAACAGATGTGGCCATTATCGGCGCAGGTCCAGTGGGTCTTTTTGCTGTTTTTGAATGTGGAATGTTGGGTCTGCGAAGTGCGGTGATTGATTCTCTGCCTGATATCGGCGGGCAATGCACGGCCTTATACCCTGAAAAACCCATATACGATATCCCCGGCTTTCCGCAGATTACGGCAGAAAAACTCATTCAAAATCTGGATGCCCAAGCACGTCCTTTTAAACCGAGTTATCATTTAAGCCAACAAATTGTATCTTTAAGCAAATATAACGGCCTTTGGAAACTTACATCTCAAGCCGGGGTTTGTTTTCTGGCAAAATCGGTCATCATAGCCGCCGGTGCGGGGGCTTTTGGCCCCAACCGTCCTCCGCTGGCGGGGATTGAATCCTATGAGGGCACATCCATTTTTTATATGGTTCGGCGCAAAGCCGATATGGCGGGAAAGAATATCGTGATCGCGGGCGGCGGCGACAGTGCCGTCGATTGGGCGATTTCCCTCTTAAATGTTGCCAAAAGCATATATATAGTCCATAGGCGTGATAAATTTAGAGCCGTACCTGAAAATGTAGCCACCCTGAAAGCGTTGGCAGAGGCCGGAAAGGTTCATATGAAGGTGCCCTATCAATTATCCGGCCTGGAAGGGCCCCCGCCGCACCTCACCGGGGTACGTCTGCGGCATGAAAACGGCGACGAGCAGACGATAGAGGCTGATATCCTGCTTCCGTTTTTTGGTCTATCACCGGATTTGGGGCCAATTTCTGGCTGGGGAATCGGGCAGGATCAACAGAATCTGATAATAGATCCCACACGCGGTGCCACGAATGTTCCCGGCATTTATGCAATTGGCGATATTGCGACGTATGAGAACAAGCTTCGGCTTATTTTAACCGGATTTGCCGAAGCCGCACAGACCGCGCACGCGATATATCGTGACCTTCATCCGGGTATGCCGCTTCATATGCAACATTCTACCGACAAGGGTATTCCCAGGTTTTGAGGCCCATCAGGCAGGGCTTGGGGACGGCCATCATTTGTGCGAAGATAAGATATGAAGAAAATATCCCTGATTTTGCTGTTTTTTTTGTTGCAGATGGGTGTGGTGAAGGCACCTGCCCGGGCGCAAGACGGGCTTCCCCCGCTTCCGGGGCAGACACGTCAGATATGCGGGGAAATTGTGTCCCAGATCCCCTTTAAAATGTACGGCAGTGTGATAACCGATTCGGCGGGAATACGAGAGGGAACGGATGTGCGGCATAAAAGCGCTTTTGCCATCACGCCGCAGGAACGGCTAAAGATTTGTTCATCCGGGCCGTTTTTTGAAGGGGAAAGGGTGGAATTGACCCTGAAAACCATGTTTCCGGTCTTTTCATGCCGCACAAAAATTGACCGTGAGATACGCCTGAGCGCGACCCCAAAAAAAGAGGGGGGATATACGTATTCCGCGACGTGTTTTTAGATCGGTTCAGGTCAGCGGCAGAATAATCGAGAAAAGACTCCCCTTGCCGGGGGTGCTCTCGGCGGTGACACGCCCCCCGTGCAATTCTGCAATATTTTTAACCAGCGTCAGACCTAATCCGGCGCCGCGTTCCGGGGCATTCTGATCGGGAGTGGCTGTCCCGTTTGTGCCGCGTTCAAACGGTTCAAACACCCGCCCCAACCATTCCGGGGCAATACCGACCCCCGTATCCTCCACGGATAAAATCCATGCCTGATCTGTTTTTGTTGCACTTAGGGTGACGCTACCCCCGGCGGGGGTATGGGTAATGGCATTACGAATCAGGTTGATTAGAATCTGTTTTAGACGCTGTTCATCTGCAGTGACGGGGGCGGTGTTATCCGGGATATTTAACTGCAGCATTAATTTCTGCTTACGCGCCCAGTCTTCGGTCAGATTATGCACAGACCGCAGCAATTCTGGCACCGATATTGCGGTTTTGTGCAGTTCCATATACCCGGCTTCAAGGGTGGATAAATCCAGAATATCGTCAATCAAACTCACCAGCCGGCGGCCGGCAGACTGGATATCGGTGGTATATTCTTTTTGCTTGGGGTTCAGTGCGCCAAAATACTCATGTTGCAATATTTCGGCAAACCCCATGATGGAGCTGAGCGGGGTGCGCAGTTGGTAGGATACATTGGCCAGAAAATCTGTCTTGAGTTGTTCAGCGGCCTCAAGCGCGGCATTTTTTTCACGCAAAGCGTTTTCAACGCGCACATTATCCGTGACATCCACATACGACACCAGCATCCCCCCATCCGGCAGGGGCACGGTGGCATATTCAACCAGAGAGCCGTCCCGGCGCAACAAACGCGCTACCTGCGGGCTTCGGTTCAAGGCATGAGAGATTAGGATTTCCTTTTTGCTCTCGGCTTCTTCGGCGGTAAACAACCGCGCCATAGACCCGGCCAACCGTGAGATATGGGGGGTGTTGTCCAGTTCTTCGGGGTTCAGCCGCCACAGGCTGGCAAAAGCCGGATTATAAAGCCGAAGCCGTCCATCCCCGCCGAACGCGGCCACCCCTTCGGCCAGATTATCGAGTGTTTCTTTTTGCACCGCAACAAGCGTATTGTAGGACGATTCCAATTCTAGGCGACTGGTGACATCATCAAACGTGATCATCAACCCTCCCATCGGATGCGCCATGGCCAAAAGCCGCAAAGCCGATCCATCGGGCAGATACATCATGTCGTCAAACGGCTCTATCAGGCGGGTGAAAAGATCCAGCCAACCTTGTTTGTATCGCCGGAAATCGGATTGTTCAGGGAGCTTCCGTGTTTCCCGAAGTTTTTCCAGAATATCGCCAAGTTTGGGCTTTTTATTCAGCCATGTTTCATCCAAAGACCATAACGCGGCAAAGGCCGAGTTGAAAAATTCAAGTCGCTGATCCGCCGCAAAAATGGCAATCGACGTGCGCAATTGTTCCAGTAATTGCTGGTTCGCGGATTGATAGCGCAGCATTTCAGTATAAATTTTTTCCTGCTCTGTGCGGTCGAGTGCCAGC
Organism: uncultured Pseudobdellovibrionaceae bacterium; assembly: GCA_964654245.1. Classification (GTDB taxonomy): domain Bacteria; phylum Pseudomonadota; class Alphaproteobacteria; order Micavibrionales; family Micavibrionaceae; genus UWPOB-MICAV1. The sequence continues at coordinate 3,431 of CAZZGO010000043.1, forward strand.
CCGATCGTGGCATGGGTCAGGGGCAGGGGGGTCTCTTTTTTGTGGAGTAAATGGCGTTGCCCGGCAATAATGGCATGGAAATCTGCGCCTTGTGTTTGCCCGGTTTCAAGCGCTTTCCGGGAGAGTGTCAGGTGGTCTAATGCTTTGTCCTTGGGGGTACAGGGCAGGTCTTTTTGCTGCGCTACTACCTCCGCCGGGGTTAACCCCATCAACCGCGCATAATGCTGGTTGCACCAATGAAGTTTTCCATCCCCCCCGCGCCGCCAGAGCGACAGCGGAAGGGCGTCTAGCGTCGATTGAAGTTCTTTGGCTTCCCGGCTGGCGGAATCAATATCCTGCCGTAGCCGGGTGAGGGTTTTTTCCGCATCCGTAATATCTTCCAGCCAAAGAATATCAAACGAATCACCGCCGTCCAACGCCGCCCCTTTCGATCCGGTCAGCCGGAACACACGCCCCCCGTCTTGAGAGGTGACGGTGATTTGAAAGCTTTGACCCGTCTCCTTGAGCCTGAAAAACTGCCCTTCTAATACCGCGGCGTCGCTGGTGGACAAGGCGGTTTGAATATCGTGGATATTTTCCACATGGGTAAGGTTTAGCAGGGTCAGAAATCTCTCGCTGTAGGCCGCGGAACCATCGGCGGAAAACCCGCAATATTCCCCCGGTACTGCCGATAAAAAAGCCTCAAGCCTTGCTTTTTCCCGGCGCAACATATCCGCCCCGGTCAAGGGGTCTAGAAGGGTGGAAAAGGCGGATTTTTTGACGCGTTGCTGGCTCACGGCGTTCATAGTAAAGGGCAGTCCCCAAAAGGACAAGGGGGGCGTCGGTGATAACAGCCTTTAAAGAATGACCGTTCGGCGGCCGTGCAGGAATATTCGGCGTTCGGCATAGAGTTTTAAGGCGCGTGCTAAAACCCGGGATTCCGTGTCCTGGCCTAAAATCTGCATCATATCCGGGGTATGGCGGTGATCCACGGCTTCGGTTCCTTGGGTGATGATCGGGCCTTCATCTAGATCTGGGGTGGCAAAATGCGCCGTCGCCCCGATCATTTTCACGCCGCGTTCATAGGCCTGATGATAAGGTTTGGCACCTTTGAACCCCGGCAAAAAGGAATGATGAATATTAATGACCCGGCCTTCAAAATCGGCACAAAAATCATCCGATAAAATCTGCATATATCGCGCTAAAACCATCAATTCCGTCCTCGTTTGCTGCACTAGATCTTTCAGGCGGGATTCGTGATTTTGTTTGGTGTTTGGGGTCACAGGCCAGTGGTAAAAGGGCAGGCCGTGGGCTTCTGCCATAGGCCGCAGCAGATCATGGTTCGATACAACCCCCGTAATATCCAAAGGTAAATGCCGGGATTTCCAACGATAGAGCATATCGGCTAGACAATGATCCGCCGTGGAGACCATGATCACCGTCTTCACTGGCTGTGTCAGGTCACAGACTTGCCAAGCCATGTTAAATTTTTGTGCACAGGCGGCGAAGCCAGTTTGAAATGTCTGCGCCCCATCTTGGGTTAGTGCCCGATACCGCACCCGCATAAAAAACTGACCGGAATGGGGGTCAAAAAACTGGGCGGATTCTTCGATATTGCACCCATTATCGCGCAGATGTGTGGCCACGGCCGCCACGATACCGGGTTGATCCTGACAATGTAACCGAAGCACGAACATGCAACATATTATTCAGGTTAAATGTTCATCATGCAACAAAACAATACTTAACCCATGCCTGGAAACGGGTGACTAAGTACGGGTGGCGGTAATGGCAAACGGTCTGTTTCCGACGAAAACATCTCCAGAAGATGGTTGACCATCGCTGGCTGGCTGGCATATTCCCGGCGGGACTTAATGTAATCCACCATAGACGTCCCAGGGTAGTTATAATGGGTTTCACCATCCTCTTTAAATTTTTTTAAATCCACCAGATAGTGATGCGCCAGGTTATAAGCGGCTTCTTTGAAACGCTGTTTTTCATCTTTAAAGATATGACGGTACCGACTGCCATCCATATTGTGTTTTAAGTCATTAATTTTTACATCAATGGCATCCTTGCCGGATTGGCCACAGCGCACAATAAAATTAAGATATTTTTCATTGGGACGTTTTGTAACACCATCCACAGCCTTCACAATACGTTCAGAAAATCCGATATACCGAAGATCATCCAATGTCCAGTCGCTATCCTCGATCACATCATGCAGCATACCGATGATCCGTTTGCTTCTTGACCGTGTGTTCATGGTCGAAACGGTAAGGGGATGTTCGATGTAATCTTCACCGGATCGTTGTTTTTTATAAAACAGGCTACAGGCTGAAATAACCGTCGCCATGGCCAATTCAGCCTCAATGGGCATGCCGTCGGTTCGGGCGGCAATGGCGCGATCTATGATCTCTTGTTTTGTAAACATCATCACACTCCTGTCTTGAATAAAAAAACAGGGAGCCAGAAAACCGGCCCCCTGTCAAACGATTATGTGAATAATATCTTAGTAACGATATTGATCAGACTTAAACGGCCCCGCTTCGGATACGCCGAGATAGGCCGCCTGATCCTTTGAAAGTTTGGTCATTTTAACGCCCAGTTTTTCAAGGTGAAGGGCGGCGACTTTTTCATCCAGCGCCTTGGGCAGGACGTACACTTTCTTCTCATACTTGGCGTGGTTATTCCAAAGTTCAATTTGCGCCAGCGTCTGGTTCGTGAACGACGCTGACATGACAAAAGACGGGTGCCCGGTGGCACACCCCAGATTGACAAGACGGCCTTCGGCCAGAAGCAAGATACGTTTGCCGTCCGGGAATTCAATTTCATCAACCTGTGGCTTGATATTGTGCCATTTCAGGTTCCGTAGGGATTGGGTATCGATTTCATTGTCAAAATGGCCAATGTTGCACACAATCGCCCGGTCTTTCATGCGGCGCATGTGATCCATGGTGATGATGTCTTTGTTGCCTGTGGCGGTCACAAAAATATCGGCACGCGGGGCGGCGTCTTCCATCGTGACCACTTCAAAACCTTCCATGGCTGCCTGAAGCGCGCAGATCGGATCGACTTCCGATACCATCACCCGGCATCCGGCATGGCGAAGGGATTCAGCCGATCCTTTGCCGACATCCCCGAACCCACACACCATGGCGACCTTACCGGCCATCATGACATCGGTGGCTCTCCGGATGGCATCCACGCAGGATTCGCGGCACCCGTATTTGTTGTCGAATTTTGATTTTGTGACCGAATCATTGACGTTGATCGCAGGGCAGGCCAGTTTGCCGTTCTTTTCCATTTCGTATAACCGAAGCACGCCCGTTGTGGTTTCTTCGGAAATGCCTTTGACGTTTTTCATCAATTCAGGGTATTTGCTGTGCATGATGACCGTCAGGTCGCCCCCATCATCCAAAATCATATTGGGCACCCAGCCGCCGGGCCCATGGATGGTTTGCTCAATGCACCAATCATATTCCGTTTCGTCCATCCCCTTCCAAGCAAAGACAGGGGTGCCCTTGGCCGCAATGGCGGCGGCGGCGTGATCCTGCGTAGAGAAAATGTTACACGAACTCCAGCGCACCTCGGCACCCAAGGCCTGAAGCGTTTCAATTAAAACCGCCGTTTGAATGGTCATGTGCAGACATCCGGCAATCCGCGCACCTTTCAGGGGCTGTGCCTTGCCGTATTCGGCGCGGGTGGCCATCAGGCCGGGCATTTCAATTTCCGCCAGCGTGATTTCCTTACGCCCCCAGTCAGCTAGGCTGATATCTTTGACTTTATAGTCATTTTGAACGGTTTTGGGGGCGGCGGTCATAAAAAAACTCCGGGGTGAAGGGTTAAAACAATCTCATGTTTAAAGATAAATTAAATATTCGGCCTTAGACTTATAAGCCGAACGTCTGAAAAGCAAGGAAAAATAAGGATATTCCATGCCTCTGCATGATTTTAATACGCCGTCCGCGGGTGCCCGCTATTTCTTTACCCGAAGCCCGGTATCAGCACGGTCATTTCAAATTTTGAAATATCCGTATGGCATGTCGGGGGATCCCTTGCCGGTAGGGGACTATACGGTACTTGATCTCGCGGAAGATGAAATATTAAGCGAAAAGAAAATGATAAACATGGTGTCCCTTTTAAATGGGCTGTCAGATGTGATCCCGCTGGGATCAGAAACTCAGAGCCGGGTTTTATTCCGTGTCTTATCAGAATGCGATTCAGACGGCAAAGTTCGGGTTCTTTTTTATCATCTGGGTCATCAGGGCGTATCCGTCGAAAATGCCTTGTTTCGGTTAGATCGGGGGGAACATGTCTGGCAGTAAATTAAACACGCGCGTGCTGGGGCAATTTTGCCAATCGACCTCTGCCCCTATGCTGGGCGTTGCCCCGGCCTCAGCGCCGAAATTGTAGAATTTGGGGACACTATATTAGGAGCCAAAAGATCCTGATTAAATCGGGACAAGATGTTTTCGCGTTCAGCGCGGCTGGGTGTGCGCATCAGGGTTTCAACCATATTTTTTGCCTGGCCTGAATCAATCATCCGGATACGTTCTTTAATTTCCAGTACGTTTTCAACCCCGGCGGACAGGCGGCGCAACCCCAGCCCGATTAGAATGCCAATCATATCAGGTTGAGAGGCCAATCCCCCGCACAGGCTGATCTTTTTCCCCTGAGTATGGGCGGCAGCGATGATCTCCTGAAAGACCTTCAGAACTCTCGGCTGGGTAATGTCGCTTAACTGGCTGAGATGCTGGTCCGTACGCTGTATGCCGGTCAATGAGGCCATCAGATCGTTGGAGCCGATTGAATAAAAGTCAGCCAATCCAGCGTAGCTGTCCATATCCAGCGCGGCAATGGGTGTTTCAACCATCATGCCGACTTTTGCGGGTTTTTCTGATAAAAACCCTTGGTTTTTCAATTTTTCGGTGTTTTTTTCAACCAGTGTACGTATAAGCTGCATTTCTGATGCATCACGTACGGTCGGCACCAGAATATGGGCTCTGATGTTTTCCTGTGCGCTCGCGCGTAAGATGGCTTCGATCTGGGCGGCAGCGATGATCTCCTGAAAGACCTTCAGAACTCTCGGCTGGGTAATGTCGCTTAACTGGCTGAGATGCTGGTCCGTACGCTGTATGCCGGTCAATGAGGCCATCAGATCGTTGGAGCCGATTGAATAAAAGTCAGCCAATCCAGCGTAGCTGTCCATATCCAGCGCGGCAATGGGTGTTTCAACCATCATGCCGACTTTTGCGGGTTTTTCTGATAAAAACCCTTGGTTTTTCAATTTTTCGGTGTTTTTTTCAACCAGTGTACGTATAAGCTGCATTTCTGATGCATCACGTACGGTCGGCACCAGAATATGGGCTCTGATGTTTTCCTGTGCGCTCGCGCGTAAGATGGCTTCGATCTGGCGATCCCAGAGTTCCCATCTGTCCGTTTTTTTAAGCCATTCCTGCTCGTTTTTATCCCCTTCAATATCACACAGGCGAATCGTGACTGAATGTCCTTCCATCCCCTTCAAAACATAGGCATAGGCGTCTTTTTGAAAGGGGATGGTAGGTTCCTTCTCCTGACTGGAAAATAAAAACTCTGTCCGGTACAACCCTACCCCGTCAGCGGAATTCAAATTCGCCCGTTTGACCCATCCTGTATAGGAAATATTGGCATATACCGAAACATGTTCGTTATTTTGGGTGGTGATTTGAATGCCGCGAAAGGCTTGGCGTGCCTCAGTTCTTTTTTCCTGTCCCTCAATGATATGTCTGTATTTCTCTAGCGTTTTTGTAGAGGGGGAAATAAAGGCTGTTTTTGCCCCGGGGTCAAGAATAACGGGGACATCATTATGTAGACCATCTGGCAATCCATCGACGAACAGACAGGGTATGCCCAGTTCCTTGGCCAGAATGGCAACATGCCCTGAGGGGGATGCCCCCACCATCACCAAACCCCGAATGTTTTTATCGAGCAGGTGAATGGTATCAGACGGGGACATAGGACAATGCGCCATAATGACCCTTCCATCGTTCGGGGCATCTTTCAGGCTAAGGGTATTCAATTCAAAACCGGCTTGTATCAGCAAGCTTCGCAGTAAAAGTTCCTGAATGTTTTCGATATCGGCGATATTGTGCCGATTATGCGCTTTCTCTAATTTGGCAATCATGGCTCCGCAGACATTCACGACGGCGGGAATGGCAGGCATATTATTGGCGGCAATTGTGCCGTTTGCTTTTGTTCCCAGAGATATGAGCGCGGCCTGCTGAAATTCCAGCATCTCAATTGTTTTTTGCCGTATTTCCATCGGAAGATCAGCTGTGGTCAGGAGCGCGCTCTCCAAGGCATCTTTTGCTTCTATAAGTGCCTGTTGAAGTTGGTTTTGCTGGGGTTCAATTTGATCGTCAGGAAGGCTCTCTTCTTTAGGGAGAGGCGGCAAGCCATCAATCACCAATATCTTCCCGATTTTGGCATTATTGCCCATACCGCCGGAAGCCCTGATGATCTGCTCCGGGCTGGCGCTTCGAAAGTCGGTTAAAAGATCAGACGTGGGCATCGTTTTCCTATAATTTTTTACATAAAATATAAAAAAACCATTGGTTTGTAAAGGTAAAATAAGAGGGACAGGTTATATTTTGCTAAGATATCTAACTGGTTTGCGCCGCCAGAGGGCAAGTCGAGGGCATGATCTCAAGGACGGTGAATGTCCCGATGTTCGATATTGGCGGAAATTCCGCGTTCCTTAAGCCATTGAGCCAGTTTTTCCGCCGTATAAACCGACCGGTGACGCCCGCCCGTACATCCAATCGCCAACGTCAGATAACTTTTACCCTCAGCGGAAAACCGGGGAATAAGGGGGGCGAGAAGTTGTTGAACATCGCTCAGGAAGCGGGAATAGTCCAGGTCGCTGGCCACATAGTCCCCCACTTTGGCGTCCAGACCTGTCAACGGCCGCAACTCCGGCTCCCAATGCGGGTTTTTCAAAAACCGTAAATCAAAGAGCATATCGGCTTCGCGGGGGATACCGAATTTAAACCCGAAGGAGAGCAAGGTCACCGTCAGGCCTTGGGGAGAAGCGCCGCCAAAATGACCCGAGATGATCCGGCGAAGATCATGGATAGACAGGTCGCTGGTATCGAGGATGAGATGCGCGAGATCACGGAGTGGGTGCAAAAGGGTCAGTTCTTTTTTAATTCCGGCACTCACCGGACGATCCGTCGCCAAAGGGTGCCGCCGCCGGGTTTCGCTGAACCGTTTTTGGAGGATGTTTTCATCACAGGTCACGAACAGAATTCGCGCCTGGTTCACCTGCGCCAAATCAGCAATCGCCCCGGAATCAAAGCCCCTGGAGCGTGTATCAATCCCTATCGCTACGGGACGTCCGGGGGCGTTTTGATCCTGGATCAGCGCGTCAACCAGCGATAAAGGGAAATTATCAAAGACTTCGTACCCTAGATCCTCAAGGCATTTTAAGGCCGATGACATGCCTGAACCGGACAATCCGGTGACAATTACGATACGGTCATCCACGTGCCTTGGTAAGGGACTCATGGGGTGATCTCCAGACGGGGAAGCTCAACGATGAACCGCGCGCCGATGATGTGACCCGGTTCATGACCGCCCTCGCTTCGTCTATTCTCTGCCCGGATGCGCCCGCCATGCGCTTCCACAATCTGGCGGGTGATCGAGAGCCCCAGCCCAGAGTGATTGCCATAGGATTCGGATTTTGGGCGCTCGGAATAAAAACGCTCAAAGACGGTTTCCAGTTTATTCTCAGGGATGCCGGGCCCTTCATCTTCCACCCAGATCACGAGCAGGGCACCATCCTGACGTGCCCGAAGCGTGACTTTCCCATGTTCCGGGGAAAAGGACAGCGCATTTGAGATCAGGTTACTGAAGACCTGCCCTAAACGGCTGTCATTTCCGCGCACTAGAAGCGGGAGCTCTTCGGGGATATCCAAGACGATCCCGGTCTCTATGTCCCCGATTTCTCCAGCACGGGCGAGCGGTTTTTTCAAGGCATCACGCAGGCGGTATAACAGAGCTTTCAGATCGACGCGGGTCATTTCATCCCGGGAGAGTTCTGAATCCAGCCGGGACGCACTGGAGATATCTGAAATCAACCGATCCAGACGTTTAACATCATGCAAAATGATATCCATTAATTTTTCCCGGCTGGCGTCATCCTTGACCCGCAGAGCCGTTTCCACCGCCGAGCGAAGTGACGTCAGCGGGTTTTTAATTTCGTGTGAGACATCGGCTGCAAAACGTTCAATCGTATCCATCCGGTCCCATAGCGCCTGTGTCATGTCACGCAAGGCGATCGAGAGTTCCCCAATTTCGTCGTTCCGGTCGGACATATCGGGGATGTCGGTGGCTCTGCCCTTGCCGACCCGAACGGATTCTGCCGCGCGCGCGAGTTTCTGCAGGGGTTTGCTGATCAGGCCGGACAAATAAATGGACAGCATAACCGTGATCCCAAGGGCACCCAAAAATACCCGGAAAACATCGACGCGCACCTCGGCGATATCTTTTTCAAGCTCTGAGCCGTCCCGGATCAGCATCACGACGCCCATGACCTGTTTCACTTTTTGGATAGGCGCGGCGGCTGTTAGAAGAATCCGGCCATTCTGCCGCTCCCACGCAGTGGCCTTGATACTGCCGATCATGGCTGTTTGGGTATCCGGAAAATCAAAGACGCTGGCGACCAAATGTTCAGGATAAGTCGGCAGGCGCGTATGGGTGGGGATGAGATCCAAAAACCGGGTGGCGGACTGGGAAAAAAGAGAATCAAAACTGATATCGCCCGGCTCCGGGGTGAGTTGTTCCATCTGCACAACGCCGCCGGGGCCTCGTAATTGATGTGAATCGGTTAAGACCGATCCATCCACGGAAAAAAGACGAAGCCGGCTGGGGCTTAAATCCCCCAAACGGCGCACCATGCGGCGCGCGAGTTCAGGTTTGATGGCCTCGGTCGCCATCGGGTCTTCGAAGGGCACAGCCGACATTTGAAAGACGGGACGCACCGCCCCTTCAGCAATTGCGCCGGCAAAAAGACGGGCTTCGTCCCGCATGGATTCCAGTTCGGCGCGAATGAGGCTGTCCGTATATTGCCCCATATACAGGATGCCCAGCCCCAAAATCATGATCGCGATAATATTGACGGCGAGAATACGAAAGGTGAGAGCGCTCATGCCGCCGGTTTCCGGGTCCCAGCGGCTGGGGGTCAGCCTTTTCCAAAGACCTTG
>CAZZGO010000044.1:0-12316 GCA_964654245.1 uncultured Pseudobdellovibrionaceae bacterium
GACCAGTATGTGCTGGAACATGTGGAATCCCCCCATCCGGGCGAGGTTTTTAAGCTGCCCGGTTTTAAGACACCGTTTAAATCCCTGTTTATGATTATTCTTAACACATGGGACGGCGGGGTGGATTTTGATGATAACGACATGGTCAGAGCCTATCGCCGGACGGTTCTCATGGCACAAGAATCCGGGTTAAAAACATTGGCATTCCCAGCCATGGGGCACGACAAACGTGATTTTCCGCATTTGCGGTTCGCACGCTTAGCCTTGCAGGGGATATCTCAAGGATTGGACGGACGTATAAACGAGGTTAAAATCGTTTGCCGGGATCAACGTATGGTAGATACCTACAGCGAACGCATTCAAAAACTCTTGTAACTACGCGGCTCTGCGGGGAATGAGGCTGTTTAACGGCATTTGGGGTCTGGGCCCCATGTGGGAAATGACTTCGGCCGCGGCAATGGCACCAAGACGCCCACTCATCATCATGTCTTCGCCATGCGTATACCCATATAGAAACCCGGCCGCATAAGCATCTCCGGCGCCTGTCGTATCTACCATCTTTGTGAGAGGTTCGGCGGGGATGTCATAAATATCGCCGTCATGAAAAACAACGGATCCTTTTTCGCTTCGTGTCAGGCAGACGATCTCGCATTTGCCTTCGATGACGGCAGGCACATCGTTCCAGTCAAACACTTCGTACAACGACATGATTTCGGATTCGTTGGCAAACAAAATATCGACATGGTTATTGACCAGATCGATGAAATCTTTGCGGTGACGATCCACACAAAATGAATCAGACAGGGTAAGTGATACTTTTCGTCCGGCCTTGTGGGCAATCTCTGCGGCTTTGTAAAAGGCTGATTTCGCTTGAGGTGGGTCGAACAAATATCCTTCCAGATACGTCACTGCAGATTGGGCAATGACGTTTTCATCGATATCGTCTGGTGTTAATTCCACCGCCGCGCCCAAAAAGGTGTTCATGGTGCGTTGGCCGTCCGGCGTGACTAAAATCAGGCAATGACCCGTGGGGACGCCTGTTTGTTGCGGGGCGGTGTTGTAATGCACACCCATGGTTTTTAAATCATGACCGAAAACAGCCCCCAGTTGATCCTGCCCCACTTTGCCGATATAGGCGCCTTTGCCCCCAAACGATGCATAACAGGCCATGGTGTTACCCGCCGATCCGCCAGACATTTCAAGGGCAGGGGGCATCACCCCATAAAGTTCCTTGGCGCGCGGCGCGCCAATCAGGTTCATGGAGCCACGCTTCATCCCGTGTTCAGAATCTTCCCGGGCGATAAAGGCGTCATCGACTTGTGCCAGAACATCTACCAGTGCATTGCCAATGGCCGTCAGCCCAAAAGATGTCGAGGTCATGCGTGTATTCCTTTATCAACGGTGTGTTTTTAGTTAAGATCAATAATAACAACCCGCCAAGGTTGTATTACTTTAGCAATAAATGGCAAGCCCCATGTCAAAAAAAACCACATCAAAAAAGAAGCCGGTTCGCCTAAGCGATGATCCCCGGGACACCGTTCTGGATTCCGCCTTGCGCGTCGCACAGCACATGCCATGGGATTCCATTACCCTGAATGACATCGCGCATGAAGCCGGGATTTCGCTTGCTGACTTAAGGGCGGTCTGCGAGGACAAGGCAGATATTCTGGGATTATATGGCAGGCGCGTGGATCGCCGGACATTGGCAGGCTTATCATCCCCGGATATGTCGTCGCCTGAAAAAGACAGATTATTCGATGTATTGATGACACGCTTTGATGTGTTAAATAAAGACAGGAACGCCCTTGTGTCCATTTTGGGGTCTTTCCTGCGTGACCCCAAGCAGGCGGTGATTTCTCTCCCGCACCTTGCCCGTTCCATGATGTGGATGGCGGAATCGGCAGGGTTATCCACAGATGGTCTGGGGGGAGCTCTGCGCATTTTAGGCCTATCGGCGGTATATCTGAATGTCCTGAGGACGTGGATGCAGGATAATTCTGCGGATTTAGCCATGACCATGTCTGCGCTGGATAAAAATCTGGATCGGTTGGAACAGATTGCAGGCTTACTCCCGCTTTAGTATGTTAAAAGACTATGAATCGATTGATCATATTTCTGGCAGGGTGCGTACTGGCCTTGGGGTGCATTATTCCCTTACGGGCAGATGCGCAAGTCGTGTTGACGGAAGTTCAGCCTCTGACCTTTGGTACCATGATCATGACATCCTTCGCGACACCGGTTCAGGTCGTCGTTCACCCCCAAAATATTCTGCCGAATTATTCAGGTCCCGTTATCCCTACCGTGATGGGATCGCGCGGGCATTATAATATGACTGGTGCGCCGCCCAATACGCCTTTCACCATTACCTATTACAATATTATTGATGCCGCCTATGGGGGGAACCCGCAATTAACACTGGATAATTTTACGTTTGAACCTGCTGTGTTAGTGACCAATGGTGGCGGCGTTGCTGATTTCTTTATTGGGGCGCGTATGACATCTGTGGGGGGTGGCTCGCCCTATGGGGATGGAACGTATCTGGGTAATTATTCTTTTGATATCAATTTTTAAGATGATACCGGCATGATCATTGTCTTTGGTTCCCTGAATATGGATATGCACATGGGGATTAGCCGCTTTCCCCAAGTGGGGGAAACGATTTTATCGTTTGATTACGATATGTCCCCGGGCGGCAAGGGTGGGAATCAGGCACTGGCCTCTGCACGCTGGGGGGTGAGAACAGCGATGGTCGGCAAGATCGGCGATGATGGGTATGGCGTCAGAATTTTAAATTCTTTGCGCCGAAACGAAGTCATGACATCCGGGATTGCGAAATCGGACACGCTCCCCACAGGTTTGGCGATGGTCGTGACCGATCAAGGCGGGCAAAATCAGATGATTGTCGCCAGCGGTGCCAATAGCGAATTATCCGCCGAACAAGTGCCGGATGAAATCCTGAAGCCGGGCAATTATGTGCTTTTTCAGATGGAAGTCCCCTTGATCCAGAATATCGAAGTCTTGGTTCGAGCCCATAAGCGCGGCGCTAAAACGGTGCTTAATCTGGCGCCGGCGATCAAAATTCCGAAAGAGGCACTGCCCTTTATTGATTATCTGATTTTGAACGAACTGGAAGCCGGGCAGATTGCCGGTTCCATGGGGTATAATATCGGACGGGATGAAGTGGCCTTTGCGCAGGCCATGGCAAGGGACGGGCAATTGACCTGTATTGTCACGCTGGGGGCGCGCGGCGCGGTGGCTATGTTGCCGGAAGGTCGAGGTTGGCGGATTGATGCCATGCCGCTGTCTCGCGTGGTGGATACGGCGGGAGCGGGGGATTGTTTTTGTGGGACTTTGACGGCCTTGCTCCACGAAGGTTATGCCCTGCCGGAGGCCATGAAGTGGGCGTCTGTGGCCGGGGGATTATGCTGTACGAAAAAAGGCACGCAGGAAGCCTATCCCTATCGCGGGGATGTGGAAGAACATATTGGATCTCTGGCTGATGCCAGACCGATTTAAAAACAGGAAAATCGTACGGATTGGAAATTAAGCGGTGAAATTAATATTTCCACCCAGAGAGGATGCCGGCACGTTGCGGACGGCTGTCTCCAGCAACGTGGCAATCTGACGCTCAGCCTGCGCGTTGCTTTTGATCAGGGAAAGCGTCACATTTTGACGCGCCGCCGCCAATTCTGCTGAGATGTTTGGGGGTATTTCCATGATTAATTCATCCTCACATCTCTGATTCTATCATAAAAAATCTTAAGGGAGAATAAAGGACTTAAGTGACTGAAATCTTGTATTTTTTATAATAACGCGTGCAGGCCATTTGAAGCTCGTCCGTCAAAATTTGCCCTTGCTTGCCGCCCGTACCCGTGAATTCTTTTTTTAAGATAACGGTCAGAATATTGTTATGCATCTCCAGGATGTTAAGCGTGTCTTGATTGATATGATTTACTTGATCCAGAAATCGTAAAATAACATCGGCTGTCATCGTGATCAGGCCATATTTAAACATCGCGCCATTCGCCTTTAACGGCATGACCAGTTTCATGAAATCCTGAACCGTGATATCGGCCGGGTGAAGTCTCCCGTGTTCTACGCATCCGATCAGCTTGGTGAGGCAATCTTCCGCAAAGGGTTTTAGGTCATGCTTGTTTTCTTCGATTTCCTTTTGCGCCTTCAACAATAAATGCGCTGGAATACCGCCTTCACCTACTTTTTCCTTCAGCAGGTTAGGGGGTGAAATGAAACGGGGAATATCCCCCTTTTTTTTGCCAGCCATAGTGATTGTCCGTTTTACATTTTCTTGAGTGTGTCTTTGATATCACGGATGATTTGATCAACTTCAATACTTTCGAACTCTGCCTCTACCCGGTCAGGCAAGGTACGGCGATCTGTCCCCTTATGCGGGACATTTCGCCGCCTGCGTCGGTCGGGACCGAAAAAGTCGTTGATATCCACAAACTGCCGAGGCTTTTCGATGATCTGTGCAATCCGGCTATAAAGATCCCGGGCGGTAAAAGGTTTCAGCAGAAATTCGGTCATGCCACTATCCCGGCCTTCTTCGATATGGGCTCTCCCGCTAAAGCCCGTCATTAAAATAATGGGAACATAGGGGTCTGGGGATTCAGGGCTTTGGCGAATTTTGCGAATTAATTCCATGCCATCACCGGGTTCCATAAACCAATCTGTAATGACCAAATCAGGTTTGTTCTTTTTAAACAGAGAGAAAGCGTCTTCGCCATTTTCTGCTACGAGAATGTCTCGAAAGCCAAAAATTTTTAATAACGACGCTGTCAGTGCGCGCATGGGCGGCACATCCTCTACCAGCAAGATCTTCGTGGTGCTTAAAGTATAAACCATTGGCAAAAAAGACAATTCATCCTATGATGATTCTACCACGTAATTACAGGCACGTCATCCTTGAGGTCAAAAAACCATGGATCAACACAGGATTATCATGACTTTTTCCACGCCCCCTTCCACCGAAGACATGGAAGGGATGGCCAAAGACGCACTGGACAATCTCCCCGAGGAAATTCTGGAAAGATGTGAAGAACTGTCCCTGCAGATTGAAGACATCCCCGACGAAGCCGTGGAGTTGGAATTGGATCTGGACGATCCATATGATCTTTTAGCGCTCTACCGGAGCGGCAGGGAAATTGTACCCGGGGTTGAGCATAAAAAAGCACAGGATGATGATGTCCTGATTTTATACCGTAGAGCCATTCTCGATTTATGGTGTGAGACAGGCGAGGATTTAACCCTGACCATTCGCAATGTCATGATTGAAGAACTGGGAACTTACTTCGAATTTTCGGAAGATGATATCGAAGAAATGTCTGCCCGACATTTTCAAGGCATGCTTTGATTACGCCGCTAATCCGCTTTCCATCAACCGCGTCAGGCGTTTCACGAAAGATGATGGGTCATTCACAGGCTCTCCTTGAATGATCAAGGCTTGATCCAACAATAAACGTGCACCGTCTGTCAGACTGCCGGGTTTCGGGTCTAGGGTCGATAAAAACGCCAGTTTCTGAATGAGCGGATGGTTTTCATTAATCTCCAATACGCGTTTGGCATGCGGGTCGTATTTTTGCTGAATTTTCAAGACACGCTCCATATGCATATCGACGCCTTTTTCATCGGCGACAAGGCAGACAGGCGAATCTGTCAGGCGTTTGGACACCCGCACAGATCCCACATGTTCCGATAATTCCTGCGATAAAAAGGAAATCAATGTTTGAATGCGGTCATGATTTTCCTGGCGGGTGTCAGGTGAGGCTGTCTGCGGCGTTGCCGAGGGGAAGAGGTCAAGATTAATGTCCCCTTTGGTGATGGATACAAATTTCTTACCTTGATATGCACTCACCATCTGGAGCCAGAACGGGTCAATGGTATCCGTCAGGAACAGAACCTCAAGCCCGCGTGACGTAAATCCTTCTAATTGGGGCGAGTGTCTTAATGACTCGCGCTTTTCACCTGTCATATAATATATATCCTCCTGCGAGGGCTTCATACGCGACAGATATCCCTCAAGTGATGTTAAGCCATCTTGACGGGATGAAAAAAATCGGCAGATTTTAAAAATATCATCCCGGTGTTCTACGGCATCATACAGGCCTTCTTTTACCACCGCGCCAAATTGATGCCAGAATGTATCAAACGCGGCCGGATCTTTTTGCGATAGTGCCGATAGTTCAGACAAAATTTTTCGGGTCACGCTTCGGCGTATTTTTTCAACAAGTGCACTTCGCTGAAGCATCTCCCGGCTGATATTCAAGGGCAGGTCTTGGGAGTCAATAATTCCCCGCATAAAGCGAAGCCATGGATAGACCAAATTTTCAACATTTTCAGTGATATAAACACGCTTCACGTAAAGTCGCACCGCATGCTTGCGTCCCGGGTCATATAAATCCCACGGCCGCATGGACGGAATGAATAACAAGGCTGTGTATTCCATTGTGCCTTCGGCTGTCCAATGTGCCGTCATGACGGGTTCATCAAAGACATGTCCGATATGATGATAAAAATCGCTATATTGTGAAGCGGTGATGGTATCACGCGGGCGCGTCCATAGCGCCGATCCGGCATTCACTGGCAAATCTTCCAGTTCCAGATAAACCGGCACATCAATATGATCCGACCAGTTGAGAACAACCTGTTTGATTTTGTCATCAATCAAGAATTCTGACGCTGAGTCCTTGATATGAAGTACGATAGAAGTACCCGTACCTTCTAATAAAAGATCACATTCTGTTGGTGATGCCGGACGTATATTATATCCCGATTTCCCATCGGATTCCCAATAAAAGACCTCTTTTTGATCCGCTTTACGGGAGATGACCTCAACCCGGCTCGCGACCATGAAAGAGGCGTAAAAACCCACACCAAATTGGCCGATCAGGTTAAGGGATGATTTGTCCTGTACCTGTTCCATCATTTTGGCGGTGCCGGATCTCGCAATCGTGCCTAGATTTTCACGTAAATCCTGCTCATTCATCCCAATGCCGTTGTCACGTATCATCAAGGTGCGCGTGGCCGTATTTTTTGAAATATGAATGCGGGCGGGCTTGCCTGTGGCTAAGGTGGGGTTTAATACCTGTTCGTATCTAAGGCGATCACACGCATCTGCCGCGTTCGAGATTAATTCTCTTAAGAAGACATCCTGATTGGTGTAGAGGGCATTGGCCACAATATCCAATAAACGGGATACGTCTGTGTCAAAATGATGCGCGTGTGTTGTCATGATGATTCAATCTCTCGTTCAAAACGTAAGGGAAAGGCTTGGAGATCCTGACGATGAGCCGGGCGCTTTTCGGCCGGTACAGCCGCCCACCCATCATTCAGTACCGCATATTGAGGATCCAGAAACCGGCCATGATCCATGATCAATCGTCCATCCAAATATATACGGCCTTCGCGCCCATATAACATCGTGGCAATATCCCAATGATCGCCGTTGGCGGTGTGGTTGCCGTTATTCACATGTACGGGGTCGCCCACGTAATCCGTCATGGTATAACACCCGCCTAACGCCAAATGAAACTGGCCACCTATTTTTTCGACCAGCAATGTATTGGCAATATGCGCCTTGAGATAGGGATTCGTGCCAATTCCAATCTCACCGATATAATAATTATTGGGATCGCGATCCAGATGGGATTGAAACAGGGCATCTTCTTCTGCGCTGGCTGTTTTGAATTTGACGATCCGTCCTTTATCAAACCACAATGTTAAATCGCGAATGGTTTTCGTACTTTCACCACGGAAAGGATGTTTGCCACGTGCGACGACAACCCCTTGAACGCTATCGCGGCGGGGGGCGCTGAAGACTTCTGATCCCGGGACGTTACGTTTATGTGTACTATTACAAAACGTAAAATGTTTTCCATCATGATCAATTAATGACAGGCTGACATCCGTCCCATCCCGGTTGGTAAACCGAATATGTGATGCGGTATTTAACGCCTTGATCAGTTCTTTGTGCGGCGTATCATCATAATATGAATGCGGGCGGGCTTGCCTGCGGCTAAGGTGGGGTTTAATACCTGTTCGTATCTAAGGCGATCACACGCATCTGCCGCGTTCGAGATTAATTCTCTTAAGAAGACATCCTGATTGGTGTAGAGGGCATTGGCCACAATATCCAATAAACGGGATACGTCTGTGTCAAAATGATGCGCGTGTGTTGTCATGATGATTCAATCTCTCGTTCAAAACGTAAGGGAAAGGCTTGGAGATCCTGACGATGAGCCGGGCGCTTTTCGGCCGGTACAGCCGCCCACCCATCATTCAGTACCGCATATTGAGGATCCAGAAACCGGCCATGATCCATGATCAATCGTCCATCCAAATATATACGGCCTTCGCGCCCATATAACATCGTGGCAATATCCCAATGATCGCCGTTGGCGGTGTGGTTGCCGTTATTCACATGTACGGGGTCGCCCACGTAATCCGTCATGGTATAACACCCGCCTAACGCCAAATGAAACTGGCCACCTATTTTTTCGACCAGCAATGTATTGGCAATATGCGCCTTGAGATAGGGATTCGTGCCAATTCCAATCTCACCGATATAATAATTATTGGGATCGCGATCCAGATGGGATTGAAACAGGGCATCTTCTTCTGCACTGGCTGTTTTGAATTTAACAATGCGCCCCTCTTCAAACCATAGCGTTAAATCGCGAATGGTCTTAGTGCTCTCGCCGCGCAAGGGATGTTTGCCACGTGCGACGACAACACCTTGAACGCTATCGCGGCGGGGGGCGCTGAAGACTTCTGATCCCGGGACATTACGTTTATGTGTACTATTACAAAACGTAAAATGTTTTCCATCATGATCAATCAATGACAGGCTGACATCTGTCCCATCACAGTTGGTAAAACGAATTTCAGAGGCGGTATTTAATTCGCCAATCAATTTTTTATGCGGGGTATCGTCATAATCCAGCGGCTGGTCGCACATTTCTAAGTAATGGGAAATATACTCATCGTGTGGAATGTTATCACGCTCAGAATCAAATACAGAGGGAATTACGGTTAAAACCCATCTAATCTGCCCTGACATCGTACGCTCCCCATAAGGGCGCACAATTTTGGCATAAAGATCATGCTTGACTTTGTTTTTATTAACATGTGTTGGGCTTCCGCTTTCCCGGATCGCCGTGCTGGCCGTGACTTTGTCAACGCGGCTTAAGAAAGATTTCGCCAATGCTTCAACATGATCTTCAGTCGCATGATTAATGACTAACGTATTAAAATCACTGTCACCAAACATAATCAAAAAAGGCGCATTATCCTTGATATGATGTTCTACCACCGCCAAAGCAATTATCTTGCTATATGGGTCGAGGCGAAGCAGGGTCAGTCCGTTTTTGTATTCGCGCCCTAAATATAGCCTGTCGGCGACCATTTTCTGTTTGATGAGGGGCGCATTGAGGCTTTCAAAATTCTGCCATGTTGGCGGGCTTAAACGCCCAAGTTCGGCTTTGAATAAAAAGTTATTTATTAATCCGGCTGTCTGAATCTGTTCTAAACGTTGAATGCGATGATCCAGATTCATCTGTGTATCCAGGGATAAGTGAGGGGTAAGTGCTTGTGCGAGCGCACTATCCAAATCATCTTCAAATAGACCCATATGACCTGACAGGGCGCGGGCGCGTTTTATCACATCATCAAGATACATCATGGATTTAACAAAACCATTTTCCAGTCTGCGGCGTTTCGGCGATAGAGGAAACGACGGTGTAAACGAAACTCACCTTCAACCCAGAATTCAACGGCATGCGGAATAAGGCGATATCCGGACCAGTGGGGAGGGCGAGGGATCGCGTCCATATCCTTAAATTGTGCCGTATAACGGCCAACAGATTCCTGTAAGTCTTCATATTGTCCCAGCGGGCGCGATTGTGCCGATGCCCATGCGCCAATCTGGCTTTCGCGGGGGCGTGTTGCAAAATATGAATCAGCTTCAGCCTCGCTCACGCGCTCAGTCGAACCTTCGATCCGGATTTGCCGCTGGCAGGTCTTCCAGTAAAAAAGCATCGCGCCGTTTGCGTTGGCGCGTAGGTCATCGCCTTTTCGGCTTTGCGTATTTGTATAAAAAACAAAGCCACGATCATCCAATCCTTTAAGAAGGAGTGTCCGTACCGAAGGCTGAGAATCAGCATTCACACTGGCGAATGAAAAGGCGTTCGGATAGCTAGATTCTTTTTTTTCGGCGTCTTGTAACCAAGCGCGGAAAATGTCGAAAGGATGATCTTTTGCCTGTGGATATGGGGTCATTTTTGTCAAAACTATGTTATTTCGTTTGTGTCTTAGCCCTTTTTTAGACTAAATTCTCCACTAGATTACAACTTATTCGAATAATCGCAAGAAAGGAACGCGATGATGAAAAAAACATTATTAACCCTGACTCTGATCGCCGGTGTTGCGCTCTCGGGGTGTGAGACGCTGAATGACCGTGGTACCAAGGAATTAATCGGTGGCGGCTCCGGGGCGATTATCGGCGGTGTGCTGGGCTCACAGGTGGGTGAAGGCTCTGGACGTTTGTGGGCGGCAGGTGTGGGAACGCTCTTAGGCGTTTTGGTCGGAAGTGAAATCGGCCGTTCTCTGGATAAGGCCGACATGGCTTATGCTCAGAAGGCAAATGCTCAAGCGCATACAGCACCCATTGGTCAATCCATCTCTTGGAATAACCCCGAAAGCGGTAATAGCGGCGTCGTCACACCGACACGCGATGGTAACGATACAGCCGGGCGGTATTGTCGGGAATATAACCAGACCATCAATGTCGGCGGCCAAAAAGAAACAGGTTACGGTATCGCCTGCCGCCAACCTGATGGATCATGGGAAATTGTCGGCTAACGACTTAGAGATAATTTGAAAAAGCCGCCTCTCAAGGGCGGCTTTTTTTATGTTCAGCCAGAGCTAAGCCGGGGTTAGGTACGTGTGTCGTCCCCGTCCGTTTTGTCTTTTTGCATTTGGCGTTGTTGCCACAGGCGTTGACGCATCATTTCTGCCGCGCGGTTTCCACCCAGTCCGGGGGCAGACGGCGCAGTGAACGCAGGGGCTTGAGGCGCGGGTGATACAGGCGCGAGGGCTTTAGGCGCGGGCGATACGGGAGCTGGTGCCTGAGGGACAGGCGCAGAAGGTCTTAAGCTCAAATCATTTGCCACCGCTAATTTTTGCACATAAGACGGGTCATTCATGGTGATTTTGATTGACCCTAAAATAGGCGCGAACAAAGGATGTTCATTACAGATTTCGGCCACCGATCCCATGGTGAGAGAGTGTCCCATGCGTCTTCGGTCAATGATGCTATCGCTGAGTTGCTTGAGCGAATCCCACCCGATATGTTCTTTCACCCCGTCGAATTCATGCCGCGCTGCTTGGTCTGGTGACCCGCCGGTAACCAGTGCCTGTTCAAAGGCTCGTGCCGCAGATTGAAGGGCGGTGGCACACCACCCCAGAATTTTACCTTCGGTCAGATGCTCGTTTTGAATATTCGCGGCATTCAAAAGCGGAATACCGCTTTCCTCGGCAATCCCTGCCTTGATGGCTTCTTGAAAAATCTGCTCCATTTTTTCCTGATGCAGAATTTTGTTTTTTTCTGAATCCTGAAACGCATTATACATACCCGCCATATCAAAAGACGGCGTCGGCTGTATGCCCAGCACTTCAGAGATCAAATATCCCGTCGCCCGGACATAGGGATCCTCGCTGGTGAAGACAGATGCTCCCAGAATTTGTTCCCGGGACAAACCCCGCCAGGCCATGTCTTGTGCCGGTTCGGCGAAAGACCACCATTGCCGGATACTGGCATCATCAAATGTAAACCCGACCTCAAGCGAGATTTGCCGGGCGGTGGAAATGAATTTTCCAGGCTTGAGTGAGTCCCGGTTAATATTCTCAAATGAAAACTGCGTTGATTCCATGGCGACAATGAACGGATAATCTTCGGCTTTGATGGTGGAAAGTGTCAGCAATGGATATTCCGCCCGTTTTTCCGCCAGTTTTGACAAAGCCTGATCGTCTCCATGAAGCGCGCTCATGATGGTGGCGAAGACATCAGCCTGAAGATTGGCCTTGGCAAAATTGAGCGGAGATCGTTTGGGGATCATGGGGCCGCTCATATATTTTTTCCGGTATTCGGGCTTACGCCGTATCTCCGTTAAATCAATGGCGTGCCATGCCAAATGATACAAATAGGTTTTCATGTCCTGAAGATTTTGAAATTCAGAGATGTTGAGGTTCGCTAGTGCCAAAATATGATCCTGCGAGGTCAGTCCCAAAAATCCTTTATCAT
>CAZZGO010000045.1:0-10712 GCA_964654245.1 uncultured Pseudobdellovibrionaceae bacterium
ATATAGGAAAAGGGTGTTTTTCTGCCAGTAGATTCTGAAGGATAAAGTTTAGGAGAAAAATAGAACTGTTCATCAAATAAATTAGCTACAGCTACTTCCCGATACAAAAATCGCGGAAGATGACATCCAGCAAATCTTCGACATCCACACGGCCGGTGATACGCCCGAGTGCCCGAGCGGACAGGCGTAAATCTTCGGCCATTAATTCCGGTGACGGCGCGTTCAGCGCATGAGACAGCCGATCTAAGGCATGCGTCAGTGCTTCACGGTGGCGCGCCCGGGTGAGAGAGACATGACCGCGCGGGACATCCATCACCTGTTTGATTTTGGCCGACAGCATATCTAGACATTCAGACATACCCTCTTGTGTATATGCCGACACAAAAACAGCGTGGGGCATGTCGGCATATATCTGTTTTTGTGCCGGGGTCATCTGATCTTTTTTATTGATCAGGATAACCGCGTTATCATCTTGTAAATCAAACGTGGCCGAACATGGCTGGCGCATGGTGCCGTCAAAAACCAGAATTTTGATGTCGGCCGTTTGCGCGCGGGCGCGGGCGCGTTTGATGCCTTCGGATTCCAGTTTATCATGCCCCGTTTCGCCCACCGCTTCGGGACGAAGCCCGGCCGTGTCGGATAAGATCACCGGATATCCGGCCAATGTCATCGGAACATCAATCACATCCCGCGTGGTACCAGAAATATCGGAGACAATCGCCACATCACGTTCAGCCAGCAAGTTGACCAGCGATGATTTCCCGGCATTGGGTGCACCAATCACCACCAGTTTTAATCCATCACGCAGTCTTTCCCCGCGGCGATTATCATTCAAATGCGCCGAAATATCCGCGCATAGTGAGACGATGCCGGGTTTGGCTTTGGCCGTTTCGCTATCGGGGATGTCTTCATCGGGGAAATCAATGATGGCTTCGACATAGGCTAGGGATTTAATCAATCTTTCGCGCCAGCCTTCGTAGAGTTCGGAAAGCGCGCCTGACATTTGTTGTAAAGCTTGATCTTTTTGTGATTGTGTTTCGGCGTCGATCAAATCGGCGATGGCTTCGGCCTTTGTTAAATCCATTTTACCGTTTTCAAACGCACGGCGGGTGAATTCCCCGGGTTCGGCCAGACGATGTCCGGGTTGAGTTGCCAGCACAGAAAAAAGAGCATCTATCACAGCGCGCGACCCGTGAAGATGATATTCCACCACAGTCTCACCCGTAAAACTGGCGGGGGGGGGCAAACAGGACAACCATGGCGTGATCAATCACGTGCGCACCGTCATATAAATAAGACAGATGCGCCTGCCGGGGGGTATGAATTTTGCCCCGGGTCAACACAGACAGAGATTGTGGGGCATCCGGCCCCGATACGCGTACAACAGACACCCCGGCCTTGCCCGGAGCGGACGACAGGGCGTAAATCGTCTCGGTCATGTTTTCTTTTTGGCCTTATCCGCCTCGCCCATGGGGACTCCCATTTGCGACCAGAACATTTTTTGCATTTCCTGCATGCCCTGCATGCTCATGGGGAGCCAATGTTTGATAAACATGTCAGGTTCCATGGATTTAATGGAATCCGCCATGCGGTTTTCCAGCTCTTTCATCATTTTTTCCTGAAGCGGCAAAACATCCGGCAGGCCGAGGAAACGACGGGCTTCATCCGGGGAGCATTCTATGTCAAAATTGAATTTCATATCAGGGTCTCCTTGTCAGACGGTTGGCCGGAGAGTACACCATGCCCGTCCGTCTGAAAAGACAGGCGGGACAGCGCAATAAACAAAAGTAACAGACAAACGTAAAAATAAAGGCCAGATTTCTTTCCGTGACAAAACCCTTAACGCCTGCTGATCCTAAACTGGCCGAAGTCGCCCTTCGGATGATCCAGAATTTGTGTAAAGGAAACGGCATTAAATCCGATAACATCACGCTCGTGTCCTTTCAGGGACAAATGGTCAACCTGACGGCTACGACCTATCTGGAAATAAAACCCATTACGCAGGAAAAAACGCTTCCCGGACGGCAATCGGCAGGTGAAACAGTGGCACATCGCGCCGGCGCGCTTCAGGCGATCGACCAGATGATTATTTCGGCGATCAATAACGGTGCTTACAAACGCCAGATGATTGATATCGTCTTAAAACGCCCAGATAAGGGATTGGGATTACCTGATTCCACAACCTTCAGTGCCGATTTCCTGACCAAGGATTATACCTGGCACGAACCCTGCCGCACTTGCGGCGGCGCGGCGAAATCGGCTTGCCCAAAATGCCAAGGGGGCGCGCGGGAAAATTGCCCTCAATGTCTGGGGCGTACCATGATCCCCTGTACGATGTGCCGCGGGTCAGGCACGGTCACAGGACAGGGCGGAAAACTTCAGCCCTGTAGCCGGTGCCATGGGCAACGTCAGATGGCCTGCCCTTTATGCCAGCGCACCGGCAAAGTCACCTGCCGCCAATGTCACGGCAATGGATTTGGGGCGTGTTCGTCGTGTTCAGGAAGTGGATATTTTACCTACGCGCTTCATGTGGTGCCGCAAATCATTACACATTTTGATTATGACCGCGCGGCTGCGCCGCCAGACATTCTGCATCTACTGGATTCATCGGCAAATGCCTTGTTACTAAAGGGGCATTTGAAAACCACGGCGCGGCTGGCTGATTCTGAACCCGGCGTTCTGGCCGCGGAATATGATGTCACTTTTCCGCACGGAGAAATTATTTTTGCACTGGGACGGCAACAAATCAAAGGCACGTTATTCGGATATAAAAGCCGTCTGGTGAATCTGCCTCATTTTCTGGATAAAATGGTTACACCAGGCATCAATGTGCTGGAACAGGCCGCGGCTGGAAAAGGGTCTGTGGCCGGCAAAATCAGACGCGCTAGCAAATACCGGATGATCGCGCTGGCATTGTTAACCGCGGGGCAAAATTCCGTTCGGAAAACGGTGGACACACTCTTACAAAAATATCCGCTGGGTCTATCAAAGGCCACGGCAGAAAAATTGTCAAAATACGCGGACGCGGCGGTGGCCAATATTACCCGGAAACCCCGCTATGCTGGGCTGGCGATGGGGTTGATATTGGTGGCAGGATTATATGCGTTTTACTATCTGGGGGATGGGCGTGCCCTTTTATCGGCTTATACGTCCACATCCATGATGGATATGGTGATGGATGTGATCATTATCCTGCTGGGGGGTACGTTGACAACGATCAGTATTCAACTTTCTGCCGCGAATGCCTTGCGATTGGCACTGGGGCATCTGGTTCCCGCCAAGGCGCGTCATACCTTGATCCCGAAAACACGCGGCTCAGGCTGGTGGGGCTATGCCGGGGGCTTGGCTCTTTACCTGATCATGATTGAACTGACCCTGCATATTCCGAATGCCGTGACACCGGAATGGTATCGTTTGATCAGGCATTCTATTTTTAACCTCTTCTTATAAAAAAAATATCAAGGTGAAAAAATATGAGGACGGTGATGTCTCACCGTCCCCACACTTTGTTCAAGTGAAACCGGTTAAGCCGGGTCACCCATATCTCGCCTCTTTTTTTAACGTGTCATGGCATGAACAGATATCTGGTTTTTACACTGCCGCCAAAGCGCGATGGAGAGCGCGGGGGAAGGGGCTCGCGCCGGACGGTCAGATAAAACCCCAGAAGCCGTATTCAGGCCATGTGGGCGATGTGTACGTGCATTTACCGGCGGCACGACGGATCGCGCCCCCAAAATAAATGCCAACGCGGCGACGGGCGCCGCATTTTCCCCGGCAGAGGGCCAGGTACGACGATCACTGACGGGGAGCGGGGTCGCGCGAAGAAGGGGGGAGCACGGATCCGTCAGGGTCGTATTCTTTTTCGGCGCCAGCATGTCCAAAGACGCCGGGCGCGCATAATCTGGGAAAATAAAAGAAATATGTTTTGTCAAAACAGAAGAAGAAGGGGCGGCCGATATATCACGCGCCTCAGCCGAGGCCGACAAGAAGACAAGGCTCAATGAACATAGAAAAATCTTGCGCACGTCTGTGCGGGTGCCGTGGCCAAAGCCACCTTTTTTTCCGTCCGGTTTAACGGGCGTGATGTCGGTTTGTCCGTTTACAGTCATGGTACCCACCCTTGTTTGATCAGGCTCGTACACCAAGCCCGGATCGTTTTGCCTGTTGTCTTTTTTTCGGCGATATCTGTGGCCGTTTTTTTTTTAGGGCATACGATCAGTTCGTCTGATAAGACCATTGGAACATAGTTTATTGCATTATGACAATAATTATCGTTTCGAATTTGGATAGAGTGCCGGGCAAATTTTTCTCAAATTTGAAATACCGGCTTTATGCCCTGATCGGACAAGGGATTTTTAAAAATGATCTTGTGAGAAGACGCGTAACTTTACTGGCTCATTACTGACTCATGGCGCGGAAAAACTCATCATTGTTTTTCGTCTGGCGCATTTTATCGAGTAAGAATTCAACCGCATCGACTGTCCCCATGGGGTTGAGGATGCGGCGCAAGATCCACATTTTCTGAAGCGTTTCTTTATCGACCAGCAATTCTTCTTTACGTGTGCCGGATTTTTGAATGTCGATCGCCGGGAAGACGCGTTTATCCGCAATCTTACGATCCATGACGATTTCGCTGTTACCCGTGCCTTTAAATTCTTCAAAGATCACTTCGTCCATTCGTGACCCAGTATCGATCAATGCCGTGGCAATAATGGTGAGAGAGCCGCCTTGTTCAATGTTCCGTGCGGCACCGAAAAACCGTTTCGGACGTTGGAGCGCATTGGCATCCACCCCGCCGGTCAATACTTTGCCTGATGACGGCACCACCGTGTTGTACGCCCGCGCCAGACGGGTGATGGAATCCAGCAAGATAATCACATCGCGTTTATGTTCCACTAGACGCTTGGCTTTTTCCAGCACCATTTCAGCCACTTGGACGTGACGCACGGCCGGTTCATCAAAGGTTGATGAAATAACTTCCCCCCGCACGCTTCGCGCCATGTCAGTGACTTCTTCGGGGCGTTCATCAATCAACAAAACAATCAAATAAGCTTCGGGATGATTGGCCGCGATAGAGGCGGCAATATTCTGAAGCATCACCGTTTTCCCGGTACGGGGCGGCGCCACCAGCAAGGCACGCTGACCAAAGCCGAGCGGAGAAACCAGTTCGATCACGCGCTGGGTGTAACTTTTTTTAGTGGGGTCATCTAACTCCAGATTGATTTTTCGTTCCGGGTAAAGCGGGGTCAAATTGTCGAAATTAATCCGGTGGCGAATTTTTTCCGGCAATTCACCATTGATGGAATCGACTTTTAACAGCGCGAAATAACGCTCAGAATCCTTTGGGGCACGAATTTCCCCTTCGACGATATCCCCTGTGCGCAGACCAAACCGGCGCACTTGAGAGGGCGACACATAAATATCGTCCGGTCCCGGTAAGTAATTTTCCTCAGGGGCGCGGAGGAACCCAAACCCGTCCTGTAACACTTCCAGCACCCCGGAACCTGAAATCGGTACCCCCTGATCCGCCAGCTGTTTTAAAATGGCGAACATCATGTCCTGTTTGCGCATCGAGACGCAGTTTTCAATGTCCAGTTCCTCGGCGAATGCCAGAAGCTCTGCGGGGGATCGTGTCTTAAGTTCTTGAAGATTCATGAAAACCGTCGTACTGCGGGGTGAGAGGGGGAAAGAATAGAAAAGGGAATGCCCTATAATCCTACGGTGAAAAAGTTAAAATTTCTTTTCCGGGAGGGAGTTAGATACGCTTCAAAGCCCTCTTGATCAAGCGGGGTAAACCGCTAAAAACGCACATAAATGTTGTGGATTTCCGAAAAAGGATAAAATCGTTATAGCCAGTCAGTTGGCCGGAGTCAAATAATTTAAAGTCCAAAACCGATTTTACTTGCAGGAAGGGCTATATTTTCATAATTTTATTGACTGGGATATCAAATGCCAAACCAACTTAAAAATAACTTTCACGGCACCCAAACGAATAGCGCTAGGGTCGCATCAAACACGGCTACCCCAGCGGACACAGATATGATTATTTCCCCGCAGATGGTTGGTCAGTTTATCGTTCAACTTATACAGGCACGTGCCGAGCGATTTGACATTGGTTTGAATGCACATGTTTTTGACACCCGAGACGGCATCGTTGGAGTGGGTCTTGATATGCAATTAGATGAAAAGAAACATATTTTCGAAACATCTCGCCTCTTGGTCACACAAAAAGCCCTACGTGATTTTGCCTATGATATTCGCCATCTCGACTTGATTCTTTCAGAGCAGATTAATTATGAGCCTATTAATATCATCAGCAGTAACGCTCAAATGGAGCATGATCTGTATGTGTCGGGAGAGGTACTATCCCTGCTCCACCTCATCAGTCAAACAGCTCTTCATTATGCCGGTATGCATCTTACAGGAGAAAGAGGCGATTTTCTCCAAGATCAAATGTTATCCTTGTCAAAGATGGAAGTAACTATGGAACCAACTTCAGTTCAACCCGCTAAACCGGGAATAAAAAAGTTAGAGAGGTTTTACAACAGCTAAAATCACAATGCCAATCATCAATACGGTTGGTACTTCATTCCACACCCGAAAAAAAGTGGCCGAGCGCTGATTCTCATCCCGTTCGAATTTCTTCCGGTACACCGCAAAAAAAACCATGAATACCAGACATGACCAACACCAAAAGTAATTTTACATGCATCCAGCCTGAACCTGTCATGACACCTGGGTTGGCCATGATCAACAACAAGCCGAACAAAAATGTTGCCCCCATCGCCGGGTTCATGATGTAGCGAAGCAAGCGCCTTTCCATGATCTTCAGCGTTTCAGACAGATCAGACCCTTTGGCTGCACTCGCGTGATAGACAAACAAACGGGGGAGATACAACATCCCTGCCATCCACGCGATCATCGAGATGATGTGTAAGGCTTGGAACCAGAGATAATGATCTAGAACAAATGACGACATGATATCTCCGTTATGCCATACCGCACCGGCAAAAGCCAGCGGGGCATAGACGCTTGCCTGTATCCGGTGCCGTCCATGTGCGGTAACCTTCGGCGCGGACAATCTGTGCCAACCCTTCAATAAAAAGTGGGTGATCCGACACGGTGGGCACACGGTAGAAAAAAGGCACCTTCAATTCATGGGCTTTTTCCCGGTACTCGATCTCAATTTCCACCAGTGTTTCCACATGTTCCTGCGTAAAGGCGTGGGGTAGAATGACAACACCTACCTGATCATGCGCCGCTTTTTCAAGGGCGTCTTCCGTCGACGGGCCAATCCATTTTTTGGGTCCCACACGGGATTGGTAACATATCTGCCAATCTAGATTTTCAAGACCTGTCTTTTCAGCGATGCGCCGCGCCGTTTCTTCGCATTGCCACTGATAGGGGTCGCCATCGCGAATGATATCTTCCGGTAGCCCATGCGCGGAAAATAAAACACGCGGCACCTGCCCTGTTTCGGTCTTGGCCTGCCTATATATTTTTTTCACGTTATCCGCGCTGGCTGAAATAAAACCGTTATCAAACGGGTAACAACAAATGGTCGATGTCGGGATCAACAGATCAATATCGTCACACGCTTGATCCCATGTTTGAAACGACGAGCGTGTGGTGGTGGTGGAATATTGAGGGTATAGCGGCAAAAGAATAATATGATCGGGGTTCCATGATTTTACCTGCGCGGCAATGTCGGGTGCCATAGGATGCCAATAGCGCATGCAAACAAATGTTTTATAGGTTGTGCGTGTTTGCCCCTCATTCAAATTTTGCTCAAGCGCGCGCGCCTGACGCCCTGAATTTTCAAGAAGCGGTGATTTATCTCCCAGTTCCCCATAGCTATCTCCGGCTTCGCGTTTGGTGCGGCGCGCGGCGATAAGCCTAGAGACCAGATAGCGCACCGGATAGGGAGCACGAATAATATTTTTATCCATGAAAAAATTAATCAGAAATGGGTAGATCGATTCCTTAGAATCGGGCCCGCCCAGATTAAATAAAATAACGGCTGTTTTGGTCATCGTGTGTAATTCCTGATAAGGCGCGTCAGTTCGGCCACATGTTCGGGCGGCGTTTCCTTGATAACCCCATGACCCAGATTAAAAATAAAGGGCCCGGATGATAAAACATCAAGTATTCTGAGGGTTTCGTTTTTCAAGGCATCCCCCCCCGTCAAAAGCCTTGCCGGGTCAAGATTACCCTGGATACAGATACCTTGGGATTGGATCTCATCCCGCGCCCGCTCGGCTGGGTATGTGTAGTCAATCGATAAGGCCTGAATGCCGGTTTTCACGGCATAACCTGCCGCATATAAACCTGCGCCGCGGGGAAAACCGATGATGGGTATATCGGGATATTTTGATTTTACTAAGTTCACCAAGGTCTGCGTTGGCTGGATGACGCAAGCGTTAAACAAACCTTCGTCCAAAACACCCGACCAGCTATCAAAAAGTTGAATGGCCTGAACCCCGGCTTCAATTTGCTGGGACAGATAATGAGCCGTCGCCGGAATTAATTTTTCGAGCAGGCGTTCGAAAAGAGAACCCTGTTTCAAAACCATCGTGCGGGCTGTTTCAAAATCCCGGCTTCCACCCCCTTCGATCATGTAACACGCCACCGTCCAAGGTGATCCGGCAAAGCCCAAAGATGTCACATGTGAAAATTTTTCAGCCAAAAGTTTTGCCCGCACATTCCGAACTGTCTGGTAAATTGGGGAAAGCGTTTGATCAATATCATCGGCAGGCACTAAACGATCTATATCCGCTAGATCACGGATAGGGGGTAATCGGGGTCCTTCGCCTTTTTCAAAGGTGAGATCCTGTCCCAAGGCTTGCGGAATCACCAGAATATCTGAAAACAAAATAGCACCGTCCATGCCAAAACGCCGAATAGGTTGAAGGGTAACTTCAGATGCTGCTTCAGGATCGTAAAGCATATCCAGAAAACCGCCTTTATGGGCACGGAGCTCACGATATTCAGGCAGATATCGCCCCGCCTGACGCATCAACCAAAAAGGGATATGCGTGTTTTTATGGCCGTGCAACGCGCTCAGAATTTTTTGTCCAGTATCTAACATGTCAGGCATAAAAGCAGACAATCAATAAATAAAAAAGTCTTTTTAAAGAAAGGTATTATTAACTGTAGAGGCTGTGAGAGTCGGGGATTAAAAATCTTCCCCGATTTTGTTCACAGGACAAATGGTTTGAAGCCATTGAAAAATATAAAGCCAATTTTTATCCCCCCATGGCGTTATCGTATCGAAATAGCGGTTTCCCACATGGGGACGACATGTGCTTTTGATCCACAGTTTTGGCAAAAATCTTTATCCCTGATTTATCCCGGTCTTAAAACCCCTCTCTATGTACAAGATCATACAGAGAACGGTTTACAAGAATCTTTTGTTTGGCCTCTCCCCTTGCCAAGCGATTCGGTTTAACCGCAGACTATCAATGTCATGGCACTTGATATTAATATTCCCCTTTGGGTTTTCTTTGGTCTGGGCGCATCGGTTTTTTCTGCGCTTGTCCTGCTGATTCAAGACCGGTTTAAGGCAGATGGCTTTTCCTTGGCCTTCTGGAACAAGGCGGGTTGTGCCTTGATCATGCTTCCGTTTGTTATCTGGCAAGGTTTTCCGGATCAGCCTTTATTTTATATGTTGCTTTGCCTTCAGGCGTTGTTGTGGGTTGTGAGTGATGTCATTTTTTTCAAATCCATCCCCGTCGTGGGAGCGGGCGTCATCTCCCGGCTTCAACCGCTCGCGGTGATTGTGACTTTTATCCTATGGTTTTTTATTGATCCGGCGTTGCTGGATCAATATCTGCAAACCCCGGTTCGGTTTGCGCTGGTGTTTATCGTTTTATGTTTGGCCGCCTTTTTTGCCAGTCAGATTAAACAATGTCCCGTCTCTTGGGGTGCCATTAAATTAATATGGTTTGTGCTGGTGGCCTCGGTGATTGGCCCCATCATGGCTAAATTGGTGATGGCACATGCCCCGCTTCATCAGGCACCCTTTGCTTGGGTATTCTGCGAAGCGTTGTTTATGATGATGATATGGGGAATATATTATATCCTGCGGAGGCCTGTGGCAGGATCTGTTTTTCTCTCGGCTTTATCGGTCAAGACAGGTTTTTATGTGGCCGGGGTGTCTTCGTTCATGGTGGTGATGAATGTGACGGCGTTTCATCTGGTGGATAATCCGGCCTATATTCCGGCGGTTAAATTTCTCGATGCGTTGATTATTCTGATGGTGTATAAATTTCAAGGACGCCGGGAAACAGCCAATGTTACGGCAGGTTTGGGGATTGTGGGTTCCGCGTGCGCCCTTGTTTTACTAAGATCATGGCAGTGATATGTTTCAAAATGCGTATTTAAAATTGGACAGTGATGATACGGCGGAATTGGTGGCTCGTGTGAATCCTCTGCTGGATACAGCGCCGTTTCATGCCGATACGGCCACGATTCTGAGTGTTCCGATCTCTTTTTATCCCGGCTATTATTATGCGGACATCACGCATCACGGCACTCTGCCGGCTTTAAGCGTGAAGGTTGTCTATAATGAGGTGCGCGCGGTGATCATGACATCCCGTAACGACCCGATTTATGCGTTGAATGAATCTGTCCCTCTGTCTTTACAGGATTCAAATGTCGCGGATTATGTTCGTTTCTTCTTTACGCATGTTCGGGGGCAACAGGGACGGTTT
>CAZZGO010000045.1:10812-12047 GCA_964654245.1 uncultured Pseudobdellovibrionaceae bacterium
CGTACATCACGGCTTGCTAACCTTTCCTTCATGATTAGGGGGCATACTAAGGGATGAAACCGGAAAGGGGGCTTTTCCGGGCATTTTGGGGTTCGAACACGGTAAATTTTGGGTTCACACGTGGATTCATCACATCAGCCGGGTTCGTATCAGGGAGCAAGGGGCATGGACGATCTTATTCATACAACCGGACAGAGCGCACGCAGACCGCGCCGTCATATTCATATGGCCTATACGCTGAATAATATTCAGCCTGTCCTCTGCACAATTTTAAGCGATCAACCGTATTTTTATATGGATGAAGCCGCCCATGAAGAAGACGACATGGAGATGATGGATCAAGCCATGGATCGTCTGGAGCGGGATATTGCCGATCTCAATCATAAAATGTCATCCTATGAAACGATGTCGGCTCAATTTTCGGCGCCTGCTGGAAATAAAATAGATGAATTCCGCCAAAGTGCCGAAGACATAACAGGCGCTCATGCACCGCACGCAGAGGAGATAACGCCTCAGTCCCTTAAGGCATGGATGTGCCAAAGCCGCATGACGGAAACATTATGGCGTGAAGCTGAAGAGCACGGGGTCACAATTCAGGCTTCGGCGCAGGTGGACACGGCAGTCTTTGATAAAGACGCGCAGAAAATATTTTTTAATCCGGCACTTTCACGTCTTCATGCCGGGTTAATGGTGGTGCGTGAATTACGCCGTCATTATCAATTTCGAACCGGGGCATTATTGCATCCGCTGACGTTTCAGCCCGATCAGGGAATCTTAATTAACCGCGCCCAGCGTGCCGATCTGGCCGTGGCGATGGTGAGAGCCGCGTGGGAGCTTCAGCTCGCCGGGGAAAAAGACATGTGGATATTGCTGGAGCAATCTTCGATGGCCGATCTGGCGCGTGCCTATGCCCGTGAAGCCTTTGCCGATTTCCGAACCCTGAATAACGGGCAGGCCGCGGCGGCTGTGTTCGAAACATGGTTTTTATCAGAACGGTGCCGGGTTGAAGACAAAAAATTGATTCAGGCCATGCTGGCCGATTACCGAGGTTATGTCTTTGGGACAGAACAGGTTTCCCGCCAAGTGTCGGCGGAATTACTGGCGGCACTGGGTACCCAACCTTTCGGCAAAAACTACCTGGCAGGTTATGCCCAGATGATCATGACAGACCCTGTTTTTACCGAAGTGCGTGATCGTTCCAACGCGAATTTCCTGTGGTTTATCAAGTTTGAACG
>CAZZGO010000046.1:0-12011 GCA_964654245.1 uncultured Pseudobdellovibrionaceae bacterium
AATTTGAGGAAATTGATTAAACTCCAGATCGCCTTCTTTGATAATACGGCGATCGAGTGGGAATAGGCGCAAGCCTTCCAGTTTCTTATCCCTGAGGGCATAATGCCGGGGTGTCAGAAAATCTTTCATGACCGTAGATAAGATAAAGGGATCATCTGTCCCCAAGCGCGCTTTAGCTTCTTCTCTACGGGACATAAAGGTTTCATAGGTTGTTTTAGCAATTTCAGCCATGCTTCCTTGTGATATACGCGCCACATAAACGGCGCGGGCAATATGATGGAGATCTGCCTGCGTTATTTCAGGAAGCCAGATAAGGACGCCTGATTTCATCTGGCTGGTTTTCTCCAGATCAAAACATTGATGACAAAAAATACAGGCTGTCACCAGATTATTCTGGCTGGTATCCGCCAGATTACCGTTGAGTGCATGAACTTCTTGATATTTCTGTGACGTGAACCCACAAAACCGACAGGTATGATGATCCCGCTCCAGAATTTTTTGACGGACATCCCCTGCCAGAGAAACGGGAGATCCCTGACTTGAAACAGTCAGGGGACTGCCCGGAATACGGGCAATCCCCAATGTTATTTTTAAAAAGTCATTCACAGCCAAGTGAGATTATTTCACACCCATGGTGATTTTGTTAACCTGTGCGACATCAACGCCCGCACCTTGACCAATAGTATTCAACATGGATTCATAGACGATCGGCAAGGCAAACAGACCGCCCCCGGCCGCCAAACGAATGGCACCATCCTGCAGTTTTGCGTTTGATGGGTTCTCTACGTGATCTTTGATTTTCAGGATTCCAAGAACCCCCAGCAAAATCCCCATCATGTAGGACACCCCTGTCAAAAGACCCGGCAGATCCTGAATAGAGGTTGTAATGTTGCTGGCAATCGAACTAAAATTATTGCCTGTGCCGCCAACTGTAGGGGGCGAAGCCAAAGCATCCTGAACACCGCCGACCGTACCAATAAATAAGGCGGCTCCAACATGCAGGCTGGTTTTTTTAATAAATGTCATCATAGTCTCTCTCCTTTTTCCGTTGCGCTTTAAAGTTTTGCATCTGCCACTATCATCCAGCTCACAGATACATTTTATTCTTTTTTTGTTCAGCATGCGAATTTCGCCTTGGCTGAGATGTAAGAGATCAAGATACCTATGTCCTCACCTCTATATTTCTATTTAAACACATTTTGTATAAATAAGGCAAATTTAAGTCTGGGCTTTTGTCAAAATCATAGCTAATTGATTGATATATATCAATTTTATTTTTTATAAAAAATGGCGATATGCCGAAAATTCTGTCACAATTGTGTCAAAACTGTGTTTTTTAATCCTCGACCTGACAATACCTTCTCATAAAAATCCTATTGATTGATCCGTCCGCTCGTACCCACCACGGTCCATTTACGGCCATCATAAGTAATGTCGCGTATGCGTCCGATACCGGGGAGATTATCCCCCACTTGAAGCGCTTTCATCTCGCGTTCTCCGGGTTTTGATACCCATGCCCGGCCGGGTTGAGCCGCCCGAAGCACCCAGCGCGGCGATGCGCTTGTCGCTTTCTTTTTGACCACTTTAGTCTCTGCTTGTTTTTTGACAGGGGGATCCTTTTGAATTTGAGGTGCCAAGTTAGGTGCGTCTGGAGTTGTTGAGGTTTGATCCGTCACTGGATCTGCATTCTTAACGCTAGATTCCGCTTTAATGCGTTCAAGTTCTGCGGCGGTGGTTTCGAGCTTGGTTGATTTATCACTTAATTGTTTTTCAAGCTCGGCTAGCCGGGTATTCATCATATCCATTTTTTTCTGATCTTCATCAGACAAGACAGGTGCTGGTGCCGCAGGCTTTTCTTCTGCTTTTGACTGGCGTGCTTGTTCCAACTGTTTTTTCATGTCTTCAACGGACGTATTGGCCTGCGTAATCAACTCATCTTTCTCACGCAATTTTTTTTCCATCTCATCAAGACGTTGCGTTAGTGCCGCCATTTGCGGATCTGGCGTTGCCGATGGTGAGGTTGTTACCGGCACAGGCATGGGAGATACAGGCGCATCTGATGCCTCTGACGCGATTTGCGTTTGGGGCTCATTTTGTTTTTCTGGTGAGGTAGAAGATGGCGTGTTTTCGGCCAACGGCGCTGGGTCAGACAAGCCATCCGTCGCCGGCAATGGAACGACGGGCACAGACACCGGGGCGTTTAAAGTTGCCATATTTTCTGCGTTGGGTTCAGAAGATTTATCAGATCTGTTTTGTATGGCATTTTTCAAAATGTCTTCTGCTTTGGGCGGTATGTCCTGCACCACAGTTTCTGGCGGCACAGACGGCGCAGATATTTCAGGCGTAAAACCTGTTTCGTCTGCCGCCGGAATATCATCTTCCGGTGCGCGCGGTACGCGTCTGCCAGATTCCCCGCCTATATCGGCAATCACCTGACCGCTGACATCGGGTGTTGTTTCAGCCGACGTGATCTCTGCCGGCATGGGGGTGAGAGTTGTGGTATCCTCCCCGGCCATAATCGGGGAAGGTTGCGGCGGCACATCCGAAGTTTGGGGGGAAGAAGACGCCCCCCCCGGGAAGTGTGTCTGGGGTTGCCAAAAAACCGGGTTCTGAAGCGACTGGAACTTGTTCAGAGGAATCCTCAGGCTTGCTACCAAAAATAGGCCCCTCGGTAGAACCCGTCATGCCCAAGGCAGTTTGAAATTTCTGGATAGCTTGAGGGGCGCTCGTAATAACCTGGAACAACAACACACAAAATCCAACAATCACGGCGATCGCGATAATCAGTTTATTAGACGATTTTGATTTGTTTTGTTGCGCAGACGGAGCAGATGCGGGGTCAGCCGCCAACGTATCATCATCAGCATCATCCCACTCATCCTCTACATAATCCGCGTCATCCGTGTAGGCGGCCTCATCTTCGGGTAATTCCTCAGAGAAATCATCCAGCGGATCATCAAATTCATCTTCGGGGCGGTTATTATTATCTGCGGGAGTCATCACTATTCCCTATCCTTTAGTCTCTTTTTTAAAAATGTCTTCTAACACTCTCTCTAGGGTGTTCCCGTTG
Organism: uncultured Pseudobdellovibrionaceae bacterium; assembly: GCA_964654245.1. Taxonomy (GTDB): domain Bacteria; phylum Pseudomonadota; class Alphaproteobacteria; order Micavibrionales; family Micavibrionaceae; genus UWPOB-MICAV1. The sequence continues at coordinate 3,071 of CAZZGO010000046.1, forward strand.
TGCCTGTTTGATTGGCGGGGGTAGAAGTACTACCTATAAATCCATTGGTCGGGAAAAACCCGGGTTGAAGAAAAATCGGCTGGGCGTTGTTATTTGTTGGCGTTTGATTTTGCGGCGTATCTTGAACAACCTGCGTACCTTCGACAACGGGGGACGTAAAGAAAATACCCATCGGTGTGCCGGCTCTAATTTTAACAAGCGGTCTTGTTCTGTCTGCCTCTTCATTCAGAAGATCGCCTATTTCTTCGCCCGCGTCAGCAATCCCTGAGGCCACTTCCTGACGCCCATCTGACGTTCCGGATGTTGCGGTCTGAGATGTACCCGTCGTACTGTTGATTTCAATTGTGGTTCTGCCTGATTCAGAGATGGCCTCTGTCAGCCCTTCAATAAATGCCGCGGCGGCAGGCAAAATAGCCCGTTTAAAATAACGCTGATCCACATCTGTGGCCATACCCGGAAGCGTGGTCGCCGGATCAATTGCCACAGCCGACGTTCCCGTGCTGACGCCTTCAACCACAATCAGGTTAAAATTCAAGGTCAATAAATCCTGATCGGATACCTGAAAACGCCCGATCATACGGGCACCTTTTAAAGGGCCAGAAGCCAGTTCAACCATCACCGGCCCCGGAACGTCTGAATTGGCTTCGATCAATAATTGGGCATATTCAATCTGTCCTGCCGGGATAAGTATTTTTTGGGTGGGCTGTACTTGATTAAATTGCGCTTGTTGCAACTGCGCCTGAAGGGCGGCTTGGCGCAAAGCATTTTCTTTTTCCTGCAAGGCATCCAGATAACCCATCGAGGTCACTTGTACATTTTTAGGAAGTTTGATCGGTTGGTTCTGAAGAACCGCCTCCATTTGAACGGACATCGCCTGTGACAAGGCGTTTACAGCGGGGGTGCGCGTATCGACTTTGGGGGCTTCGGGCTCAGGTGGGGCGATATCCTGTGCCAATATTTGTTGTTGCTGGATACGCTCTTCTTGAAGTTTGCGCCAGCGTTCTAGCGGGTCTTCCTGAGGGTCTTCTTCTACCTGTAATCCCAAAGAACCTTTCGGGGGTTCAACAGGCATAGGCACGGCGCTTTCATTTTCGCGAAGTGCTTGTTCAATACGGCGTGTATTTTCTTCTTCAATCGCCTTACGGTAGGATTCGGATACTTGTTCTGTGCCGGGGGCTTCGGATATATCGGATGTCCCGGTGACATTGGATTCCAAAGGTTTTGTTTTCTTGCCGCCAAACAAAATGACGCCGGCCACGATAAACGCAAACACACCCAAAATAACCCCGATTTTGACCATGGGGTTATTTCGCCATAAATCACCCAGCGTGCCTTTATTGGCGCTGAAATCATCAAATCCAGCATTTGTATCGCTGAAATCCTCTAAATCCAGGTCGTTATCGTTGTTTTTATTATCACTCATCGAGCACATCCTGTTTCTCGCTCAGCTTGGCGCGCTGAAATTTTCCGGCATCCGATAATAACAACACAGGCGTATCCGACAAGGCGTACACATTCATGCCATCCGCCGATGAAACAGAGCTTTGCCAGCCTGGCGACAAGAGAGTGAGAGGCGTTCTGACATAGGTTGTTCCAGAGAGTTTATAGGCCGTCGTCCGCCCGTCCACGCCAGACACTTGAAGTTTCGTGGATCCTGTCGGTGCCACCCCATCCAGAATAGACGTCAGCGTTGGGCTTCCCGCCACCAGCTGAGCACCACCATCAATTAATTGCGGTTCGGCGAAGGGGCCATATTCGGGAATTCGCGCATCCACACGATAATCAACCACATCCCGCTCTGCCTTCAAGCTAAAGGTAATCGGCGTTTTTAGGGTCAAAAGACGAACCACCATATTGCCGATGGCAAATTTTGAACTGGGGGTAATGCGGATGATATGCCCACCTTCTTCGGGCTGAATAATTTCAAAATCTCCTGCCCATGTAATATCCTGAACCGGCCACGGCGCCCCGGTCATATCCAGAATATTGACCGTGGTGACATTGCCAGCCGCCGTCCGAATAGAAGGCGGCATGACCCCCGGATCCAAAGATATGGTCTGAACATTGATCTGAGGTTTGGGCTGAGCATAAGGCGGGGTTTGTGCCGCCCGTTCTGTTTGATCATATCGCTGGAGCAATCCTTCAATTTCTTCTGGCTTTAAGGGGAATAAGCCTGTCATGGCGGCATCAAAGGCTTCGCTTCGAATTGATTCCATGGCTTCGATCTGGGAGAGAGGCTGATCCGGGTCATCCGACGAAATCCTCACCGTATTATCAGCCCCTAAATCAAATCCTTCGCCGCGAATCGTCACCCGCGCCGTCACGGGTAATTGGTCTTCGGCCGTCGGTGCCTGTTGTTGCAGACCATCTTGCTTGAGATAATCTTCCAAAGCAGAATTTGTCGGCAGGGGCACCGCTGGGGTCGTCGAGATTTGGGAGGGGCCCAATGTGGCACTCTCAGGGGTGGTAGGCATATTCGGCGCGGGCGCCACAGGTGGCAGGACATCCGTCATAGCCGGGACAGGAAGATCAGAGACAGGCACAAAAGCCGGCGTACCGGGCGTTGGTGCCGGCGCCAACATATCTGTTGTCCCCTGTGTTGTCTTTTCTTGGGTTGTTTTTTCGGTGGCTTCTAACATCTGCCCGGAAGCTTGCCCCGAAAGTGCATTTGCCGGATCGACAGCCCCCCCCCCCCGTGCCCGCCGGAGAAATAGCTGGAGATGAAGAGGGGAGTACCTTATTCGGGTCAGCCAAAACTTCCTGAGCCGGCGGCGCGGGCGGCGTTTGTGCCGGTTCCTGCGCCCAAGACGAAGCCGAGCCGGACAGCGCATAGCAGGAAACGCACAGCCACATCGCTAAAAAGCGTACGCTCGGGACAGACCCTTGTTTTTTAATCACGTTTTTTGAAACCATCGGCACCATACATCACAATTCCCTCCGGACAGATTTTTTCCGGATATGATTCGTATTCCCTTCATAAAGTATAGGGCGCAGGGACGTCTGTACACCCCCGTTGATGAACATATCCCATTTCACGTTCAGAAGAAAAATTTGCTACCCCGGCGACGCAACCCACTGCGCGATCCCAACCCCATTCGGGCTTTCCAGACGCGGCACACGGACAACCACCAAGGTCACAATCCAGTTATCAGACCGGGTTTTAGAACCTGACTGATAGGTCAAGACCATCGGGATTTGGACAATCCACTGATATTGGCCAGCAACAATACCTTCGGATTGCAAAATAGGTGCCCCGCGGGGGGCAGAGGTCAATACCTGTGAGTTTTCTTCAACCGATTCAATAATTCTGGCTTTTTGCAGGGCAGACGTAAAACTCTCCCAGCCGCGGCGCGTAAAATGCCTTGAGGATTCCTGAAGGCGTCTGCGGTAATCATTAAAGCCAAATGTCATAACCTCGGTGGCCGATTGTGCCACCCAAGACATCAGTGCTGGTGTACTTAAATTCGGCTGAGTCAGTGCCACCATCGGGATCACGCGCCCATCTTCCGTCGTGGCAAAATACCTGTTTTCAGGTTGATGTACATGGATCACAAAGAACATCGCTCCTATCAACCCAACAATGATAAAGCATTGAATAACTGCGACTTTTAAGGCCAGCCGATATCCATCACGATAAAATTCATTCCGTAAAACAGCCTTGCCTAATCCAGACGTATCCTTAGCGTCCGGCTTGGTTTTGGCCAGTTTCTTTTCCTGTCCCGGCGCCGGCGCACGCGGGGGTGCAGAGGCGTTATTTTGATAGGGATCATTCATTATCTATAATACCACTTTAGGGTGACAGGCGATATGTTCTGTTTATGTTATTCATTTTAGACGGCAGGATTGTGCCGAATCATGCAAGGGCGCATGAGATAGCATTTTAGCCTTAAAGGATAAAATCTGCCAACCCGAAATCCATCACGCCCTTATCTATTTCACCACATTCATGGCTTGGCCAGCAACAATACCTTCGGATTGCAAAATAGGTGCCCCGCGGGGGGCAGAGGTCAATACCTGTGAGTTTTCTTCAACCGATTCAATAATTCTGGCTTTTTGCAGGGCAGACGTAAAACTCTCCCAGCCGCGGCGCGTAAAATGCCTTGAGGATTCCTGAAGGCGTCTGCGGTAATCATTAAAGCCAAATGTCATAACCTCGGTGGCCGATTGTGCCACCCAAGACATCAGTGCTGGTGTACTTAAATTCGGCTGAGTCAGTGCCACCATCGGGATCACGCGCCCATCTTCCGTCGTGGCAAAATACCTGTTTTCAGGTTGATGTACATGGATCACAAAGAACATCGCTCCTATCAACCCAACAATGATAAAGCATTGAATAACTGCGACTTTTAAGGCCAGCCGATATCCATCACGATAAAATTCATTCCGTAAAACAGCCTTGCCTAATCCAGACGTATCCTTAGCGTCCGGCTTGGTTTTGGCCAGTTTCTTTTCCTGTCCCGGCGCCGGCGCACGCGGGGGTGCAGAGGCGTTATTTTGATAGGGATCATTCATTATCTATAATACCACTTTAGGGTGACAGGCGATATGTTCTGTTTATGTTATTCATTTTAGACGGCAGGATTGTGCCGAATCATGCAAGGGCGCATGAGATAGCATTTTAGCCTTAAAGGATAAAATCTGCCAACCCGAAATCCATCACGCCCTTATCTATTTCACCACATTCATGGCTTTTCAACAAATTCTAAAGCCTTTACACTCGTGAGTCTGAGGGATCTTAGGGGGCGTATCGGGCAAGATGTGCGTTTTGCCTCTCTTCTGTGCTAAAATTGACTAAAATAAGGCAATCATTTGATATCGCGGGAAAAATACAGGCACAGCGTGATGCATAATACTATGAGTCATCGCTTATTTTTTCAAAAGGTCGGGTGCATTTCTATATGCCCGGTTCGCCTGTTTATGTGCCTGTGTCTTTTATGGACAGCCTTATGTTTACCCGGTGCTTCTATGGCACAGCAACCCTCCACGACCGGTGATCAGGCTTTATCTCTGATACAAAATGGCAATCTGTCGGGTGCCTCGCAATTGCTTCAACAGAATATCTCTGCCAGTTCAGGTATCAATGCTACCCAAGTTAATACAATTGTTAGTAACATCTCTCGTGCGACGGGCATGAATCCCTCTTCTGCCGTTAGTTTGATGAATGGACTGACGAATGGAAATATCTCAGGCGCACTGGGGCAAACACTCTCGAGTATATCCAATCTTGGGAATATCAATTCTATTCAAGGGTTGAGTACGGTTTTAAGTTCCCCGCAGATCAATAGCCTTGTCTCGCAACTTACCACCGGAAGTAATCTAGCCTCACAAACCGCTCAGCTTTTGCGTACGGTCAGCGGCTTGGCCGTCACGGCACAAACGATTTCCCAAATCATTTCTAATCCGGCAGCACTGGTGAATACACTGGTCGCGGCCGGGGCGAACGCCCTGGTCAATGCCCTGACAGGAAGTATTTCTAATCTGATCCCCTCTCTGGCCACACAGGCCATTGCGGCGACGGCTGTCGGTAACGCACTTCAAGGTTTGACGGGAACCAACACCAGCAACCCCGGGAGTGGTGAAGTCACAACATCTACGACAGGCACGCTCAATAACCGTGATCAATGCTCAAGCGAATGTCCTGATTGTTGTTTGTGCCATGTACCGATTGTGAATGATCATATCTCCATGCGAAGCCATGTGGTGAATGAACTGGAAAAACACCGAAGCTGGATTGTTGTTGATTATTTCGTCGGAAACGGTCCTCAGGCAGGTGAAAAACAATACGGTATTCTCCCCGCCCTTAAGCTGATGACAGAACAACTCACCACCGTGGGGATGCAGCAGGTTCATATGATTGGCACATTTCTGGATGCCAAACATCAACTGGAAACCCAGCGTTTATTCCAAGTTATGACCGCACAGGCACATAAAGATTATCACCCGTCCGAAGGTCTGTGTGAAATAGGCACAAATGTTAGATCTCTGCTTCCCTCGCAACGCCGATCTGATCTGGTGCAGACGGCTTTCGCAGAACGTGTACTGGATCGTACCCTGCTCTCTGGCAACACATCGGCTGTCGGCGGGTCAAAATCCGACAAACGATCCCGCCTGGATCATTTTATTAAAACATATTGTGATACGAACGATAATGCCGGGACGCTGGGTGAGTTATGCGCTGGCGGCGGTGCGTCTAAAGAAAGAATGAATAAAGATGTCGACTTTACCCGGACACTCGAAATACCTTTAACCCTGGATATCGACTTTGCAAACGGCGCAAAGACAAATGATTCGGAAGATGTCATGGCCTTGACCGCAAACTTAATTGCCCATGATGTGCCGCAATTAATTACCAAATCACTTTTGGGGAACGACAAAGGAGAAATTAACCGGGATGCCGTGTCCGTGTATCTTGATGTCCGGGCGCTGGCGGCCAAACGATCCGTGGCTCAAAATTCTCTGTCAGCTTTAACCGCACTCAAGGCCAAGGGATCAGATGAATCGGCTCCCTATTTGAAAAGATGGGTGAAAGAAATGGGCGTGCCCGACGCCGAAATTGAAAAATATCTGGGAGACAAGCCTAGTTATTTTGCACAGATGGAAGTACTAAGCAAAAAAATCTATCAGAACCCCGCTTTTTACGCAGACCTATATGATAAGCCGGTGAATGTCGAGCGCAAAGCCGCCGCGCTTGAGGCGATAGGTCTAATGCAAGATCGTGATATTTACCGCTCCTTACTTCGAAGTGAAATGGTTTTGGCTGTATTTCTGGATACGCTTTTAGAAGAAGAACAAAATAAACTGGCCGAACAATTCAGCGAGATATCCAAAGAAAGTACTAAATCAACAGGAACCGGAGGTACTCCATGAAAAGCCTCTTAAAGGTTCATCTTTATATATTCTTGGTAATGATCTCATGCATACTTTGCTCAAACAAAGGTGAGGCGCAGGAGGTTACTGGAGAAAGTATTTTTTCCCAAATTCAAACACAAAATATTACGGGCGCGGCAACAGCACTTGCCAATAATGCATCTTCTGCGACTGGATTGAATATATCTCAAGCTACTCAAATTGCCCAAAATCTCTCAAATATTCAAAACATAGGACAAATGAATACACAAACAGCTGTCCGACTTTTAGGCGGCCTTCTGTCAGGAACCGTGTCAGGACAACTGGGAACGGCACTTTCAAGTGTTACTAATCTTGGCAACATCAATAGCATCACTGGTGTTGCCAACCTTTTATCTAGCGGAAATATATCATCCCTTTTCCAATCCATTACATCCGGGACAAATGGAATCCAACAAGCAACACGCTTGTTATCTAGCGTCTTGAATTTAACAACGGTGACGTCGACAATTTCACAAATTGCCAGTAACCCCACGAGTTTAATTTCAAATTTAACAGGCACCGGTGGTGGTAACCAGATCACAAATGCTCTGGGCGGTATGGGCGGGCAAAACACCTCCACCCCTTCTCCCACAACACAAGCAACCGCCGCTACAAACACACAACAAGCCGCAACACAAGCCGCGCCTAGTAGTAATTCAACTCCTCAGAATAGTACTCCATCGGACACAGCCGCCGCGGGTGGGTGTATTCTTGATAACCCGATGTCAAACCGCAATCCGGCCAACACCTTCGGGGATCGACGGGGACGCACAAATGGTTATGCCCACCAGGGTATCGACATCATGATCAAGGAAAATTCCGAAGAAAACGGACAACATGGCTGTAATATCATTATGAACGGTGACAGTCCTTTGTTCGGTGAAAAGGCCTGTATGCCGCCCGCCAAAAGCGGATATGGGTTATATGCGCGATTTGAATGCGGAAATGGTGTCGCCGAAGTCAGATACACCCATTTGAATGGGTGCAATCCATCAAACGGTAAATTTTTGATCGGTCGAACCGGAAATGCCTGCCCAACACCTCCTCATAACCACTACGAAATCCTGCTAAAAAACCCGGCAGATGGGCGTTTTTACCGGATTGACCCCGCCTGCGCCTGGACAAGCGGCAGACCTGTTGGCGGCACCTGCCCGCTTCCCCGCCCTCCGAATATTTGTATCGAAGCCAATAGAATTAAACTCATTGAAGACGGTATACGAAAAGGAGGGCAGGTCTCCAGCAAGTCCGTCCCCAAAGGTAAGCCTCAATCTGAAGCCGTAATTGGAAGCCGTTATTGTAACGGCCAAGGCATTCCTGCCACTACAACAGGTCAGGACGCTTCTGAACAATCCGGACCGGCGGATCAAGCTATGGGTAACGAGCCCGGCCCTGATAACATGACAGAAACAATTACAACTGAAAAAGAGCTCAACGAATCTAAATGCGAAACCTGTAGCTGTCCGTGTAGCCAGCCGATCGTGGATGATCATAATAAGCGTGCGGGATTACACGGCATTCGTCCCTATTTCGACCAGTGTGATGGCAAGGGTCAAGATTGCGAAAAGCCTGCCAATGAAAGTGAAGAAAGCGCCTTGAAAACCCATCGGGACTGGATGGTGAACACCTTCTTCTTAAAGCAAATTCTACCCGCCATGATGCTCATGACGAACCAAATGACAACGGTGGCCATCCAGCAGACGGCGATGGTGGGCTCCATGCTCGATGCCAAGCATCAGCTGGAAACCCAGCGCATGTTCCAGCAGATGCAGGCCAAAGCACATAAGGATTATCATCCCTCTGAAGGCATGTGCGAAATCGGCACCAACAGCAGAGCGCTGGCCACATCCGACAGACGAGCTGATCTGGCGCATGTGACCTTGTCCCAACGCATGATATCACGGGCGTTGATCACCGGGGTTACAACCGCGGTCAAAGGACCTTCCAGCGACATTGAATCCCGAATCGATGAGTTTAAGAAAACCTATTGTAACAAAGGTGATAATGGCGGCGGCCTACAAAATGTCTGTGCCAGCAGCGTCGATAAAAAACGGAT
>CAZZGO010000047.1:0-3124 GCA_964654245.1 uncultured Pseudobdellovibrionaceae bacterium
GAAAATTGAGTGGCCTTGGTGATGCAGGGGATGAGCGAGTCATCACAGACCATGGCAAAAATAGGCACAGATATCTTGGACGTGCCATAGGCGGCATAGGCTTTGACAGGACCTTTATCGTATTGGGGCAAACGTTCCCCAGAACGCACCGTGATGTTGTCATTAAAAACATAGTCGAGTGACGCACTTGCCGAAGCGCCGCCAGCGGATGACGCGGGGTCATTCGCCGTGGAGGGAGAAGCCGTTTGAGCCGGATTATTCATGAATTATAAAAAATAAGACGCGTGGATATCAGAAAAATAAAAATGCCGGGCAGAATGCCCCACACCCCGATTGTAAAGCTGAATGGATCAGAAGTAAAATCAGAAGTCTGATCGACGTCAAGCTAGGTCCTCTGGCCTTAACCCGCGAAGGGGTCTTGCATCAAGATCGTATCATCCCGTTCGGGGCTGGTGGACAGCAAGGTCACCGGTGCTTCGATCAATTCTTCGATATACCGGACATATTTGACGGCTTCGGCCGGTAAATCCGCCCAGGAACGCGCCCCTTGCGTGCTTTGGCTCCAGCCTTTGACGGTTTCATATATCGGCTTGATATCGGCTTGATAGATTTGAGACGCCGGATAATAAGAGACGCGCGCGCCGTCCAGTTCATATCCCACACAGATCTTCAACTCATCAAACCCATCCAGCACATCCAGCTTTGTCAAGGCAATACCGTCAATACCGCCTGTTTTAATGGCCTGACGCACCATCACCGCATCAAACCAGCCACATCGGCGTTTACGTCCGGTCACTGTGCCAAACTCGTGGCCACGTTGCCCCAGACGCTCGCCGATATCGTTGGCTTGTTCCGTTGGAAAAGGACCGGATCCCACGCGGGTTGTGTAGGCTTTGGTAATCCCCAGAACAAAACCAATAGTTTTGGGCCCGACGCCAGAACCGGCCGCGGCCTGCCCCACCACCGTATTGGAACCCGTAACATATGGATATGTCCCGTGATCCACATCCAGCATATGGCCTTGGGCGCCTTCAAAGAGTATTTTTTCATCTTTGGCTTTGGCTTCGTCCAGCCTGCGCCAGACAACGCCCATATAGGGCAATATGTGATCTGCCACCGACATAACGCCGTCATAAAGGTCACTTGGATTGACGATGTCACTTCCCAGACCTTTGAGCAAAGCATTGTGGTGGAACATCATCGCTTCAATCTTTTCTCGAACCAATGCCGGATGCGCCAGATCGCACACCCGAAGGCCGCGCCGCGCCACCTTGTCCACATAGGCGGGGGAAATGCCGCGCCCAGTTGTTCCAATCGGGGTTTTACCCCGCGCCGCCTCAAGGGCTTTGTCCATCACCGCATGAATAGGGAGAATGAGATTGGCGTTTTCCGCCACCATCAAATTCTGAGGGGTCACCGATACGCCGAGTGCTTGAACCGACGCAATTTCCTTGAGCAAGGCATGTGGATCAACCACCACCCCGTTGCCGATAATCGACATTTTCCCGGGACGCACAATCCCAGACGGTAGCAGACTTAATTTATACGTTTTGCCATCAATCACCAGCGTATGACCGGCATTGTGCCCGCCTTGAAAACGTACCACAACATCCGCTCGGCTGGAGAGCCAGTCCACAATCTTACCTTTGCCTTCGTCCCCCCACTGGGAGCCAATAACTGCGACATTTGCCATGATATTATCCTCTGATAACGGTAAAGCCTTGGGTTTGTAATTTTTTAACGTCGTCCCAGGATGTATCGGCGGGGACATGCTTGACGTTTGTGTCTTTTATCGGGGGAAGTGCTGATAAAATCGTATCCATATACAGCGTAAAGCCCGTGGCCGTTTCTTCGCGGCCAACATGCGGACGGTATCGCCCGCCTGCGCCTAATTCCCCGCGCACCTGTTTAGAGAAAATGGAAAAACTGACCCCGGTTTCGTAATCGAGGCCGCGATGTTCGATTGGGTCAATCGTGATATTGACAGGCAGGTCATACGCCGCCAGACCTTTTTCAAGGCTTTGGACAGCGTCTTTCAGTGCCTTCACATCTTGCGCCGCGGATGGGGGCAAGACGATCTTCGACAGTTTATCCATACCATCCCGCGCGGCGCCGGATGCATCCATCAACCCAAGGAGTATCTGTCCCTTGGGGTGAGATATGTTTGAGAGTGCCGATTTATCCCGGCGTTTCAATATCTCGGCCACGTCACGGCGGATCTTCGCATCAAAATTTATTTCATCCAGCACCGCCCCAACAACGGCGGGCACGGTGATATCAATTGATAAATCACGAAGGCCAATGGCCGCCAAAGAATGTAATGCTAGAAGCATGATTTCGGCATCGTCTTGCGGCGGGATCGCGCCCATCAATTCACAGCCCACTTGTGTGAACTGCCGCGCTGGGCGAAGCTGGGTTCCGTTGACACGCAACACCTCTGCCGCGTAGGACAAACGCAAGGGTCTTTTTTCTTCGGCCAACCTTGACCCGGCAATACGGGCAATCTGCGCGGTAGTATCCGCCCGGACGCCCATCATACGTTGAGAGACCGGGTCCATCAGGCGAAATGTCTGCCGCGTCATGGCAGCCCCCGGCCCTGCAGATAACAACGAGTCTTCAAATTCTACCAACGGCGGTTTGACACGCCGATATCCAAACACAGAAAAAACCGTCATGAGGTCGGTAATAGCTCTGGCTTCGGCTTCGGCCTCTTCAGGCAAAAGATCCATTAAACCATTAGGCAATAAAGCGGTGTTGAGATCAGTCATCAAGGGGTGTTTATAGCCGACCCCGGCGGTTTTTCAAAAACTATTCTGTACCGGTTTTCCGGGGCTTGAATTTGGCAGAAAACCCGCCTTCAGGCAGGACGCCCATTTTGGCTAAGGCGCGCATTTCCCGCGCCGCCATCAAGGTTTTGCGAGCTTCCATCTGTCCGTATTGAGTGGCGATATGAAGGGCGGTGCGCCCTTGCGCGTCCCGTGCCTCGATATCCACGCCTTCAACTACCAGACGGCGTATCACGGCACAATCCCCCTGCCGGGCGGCTATCCATAAAAGTTGTTCGGGGGACATCTGTGTCATGACGAAATCTTACCCCAATTTAAGGACAGGTGCCACCATAGGA
>CAZZGO010000047.1:3224-8611 GCA_964654245.1 uncultured Pseudobdellovibrionaceae bacterium
CGACCATCATTCGCGAGTTCTTTTTCTGCGCGCTCAATCGCCGATTTGACCCCGGCATCATCCAGCGGTTTATGCCCGTTGGTAATCCGCACATTCTGAAGCACTTGCGGGAACGGGTCAAACACACGGCAGAACTGAGAGGCTTTTTTACCCGAAGCCATCAGCGCACTCAACACCTGAAGGCCAGCCAGCAAACCATCCCCCGTCGTGCCAAAATCAGATAAAATCACATGGCCGGATTGTTCCCCGCCCAAATTAAATCCGCCTTCGCGCATTTTTTCAACCACATAACGGTCACCCACGGGTGTACGAACTAACGCGAGCCCCAGACCCAACAAGAATTTTTCCAGCCCCATATTCGACATGACCGTCGCTACGACGCCGCCGCCTTGAATAAATCCCTGTTCTTTTTTCAGACGCGCCAGCACCCCTAAGATCTGGTCGCCATCAATGCGCGTGCCCTGTTCATCCACCAGAATTAAACGATCCGCATCCCCGTCCAGCGCAAGGCCAATATCTGCCTTTTCTTCGGTCACTTTTTTCTGAAGCCAGTCCGTGTGCGTGGCACCGCATCCTTCGTTGATGTTGCGCCCGTTGGGACGATCCCCAATCGTGATGACATCCGCTTCGAGTTCCCAAAGCAATTGAGGTGCCACCCGGTATGCCGCGCCGTGGGCACAATCCAGAACGATCTTGATACCCTTTAAACTGCCGCCGCGCGGCAAAGACCGTTTTAAAAATTCAACATACCGACCCGGGGCATCATCCAGACGCGTGGCCTTGCCAATTTTATCCGGCGGCGGCAATAACACATTCTGATCCATATCAATCGCGGATTCGATTTCGATTTCCAGCGCATCCGATAATTTACATCCATCAGCACCAAATAATTTAATCCCGTTATCTTGGTACGGGTTATGCGAAGCCGAAATCATTACCCCGACATCCGCCCGAAGGGATTTGGTCAATTGCGCCACCGCCGGGGTGGGAATGGGGCCTGTTAAAATCACTTCCATGCCCATCGCCACAAAACCGGCGGCCATCGCCTGCTCCAGCATATAACCGGATAATCGTGTGTCTTTACCGATCAGAACGCGATCCAGCGAGCCACTTTCCTGACGATGCCGAAGCACATAGGCCGTCGCCATCGCCACCTTAAGCGCCATATCCGCCGTCATCGGATGAATATTGGCCGTGCCACGAATGCCGTCTGTACCAAAATATTTACGGGACATAGTGTTATTTTTCCCCCAAACAGGTCACGGCAAAACCGCTGACAAATTCACGCGCCAGGGTCATGTCCATATCAAGGGGTTTAAACGCCGCCACATAATCCCCCATATATTGATTAAAACATTTCTGGTGCCGATATTGGGATACCCATTCATCATCACTCTTGGCATTTTGATCCAGAATATCTGTCAGCAAGGTCATACCCATCAATGTATCATTTTTATAATTGGCGGCGGCGTAACAACTCGCGGCGCTTGATTCCAAATCATCATATGGCACGATAATTTCTTTATCTGAAATAACGTTCACGATATCCGCCGGGGTCATGAAAACAGAATAAAAGACATCATTCCCTTCGGCTTTGACGGCGAAAACGCCCCCGTTACACCGATCCCCGCCTGTCAGTACTTTTTTCAAAGATAAGGTGTTGTTCGTCAATCTTACCACAGCGATGGTATCAAAAATGCCCGTGCCGCCCCCCGATTCTTGATTGAAGATAACAAAATCTCCATTCAAAAGCTTGCCGACGGGTTTATATGATGTATAGGGAACCCCCATCATACCCGCTTCTTCGGCGTTGTATTCATATCCAAAAAATCCTTGGTCATCGGGTGCCCAGCGATTATCCGTGGACATCACCGTTTCCGGAAGTAAGCAATCGTCCAATCTGGTTGTTCTGTCATTTGTCCCCGAACCCATGATCTTATAGACACACATCGCGTCAACGGGTTTGCCCTGATACATAAAAGTCTCCGGCAGGGGCTGGGCTTTTTTGAAATAATAAGCAGACGAAACCGCCAGTATCCCGGTTACAAAAACAAACACCGAAAAAAAGCGAAGCCGTTTCGACATCGATTAAATACCCTGCGGTTGTTGTGCCCCAGTTTTCCCAGCCGAAGATGGCACGGATGATCGTGATCCGCTCACGGGCTCTTCGGGTTCGTCCCGCAAAATGGGCTCCCCGCGAAGCAATGCCTTGATCTCATCCCCGCTGAGCATTTCATATTCTAACAACGCTTTAGCAAGGGTATGTAATTGATCCAACTGAGCGTTCAAAATATCTTTCGCGCGCGCATAGGCATTTTCAACGATGATTCGAATTTCTGAATCCACAATGGAAGCCGTGTTATCAGACATATTTTTGGTTTGTGCCACGGAATGGCCTAAAAACACTTCTTCTTGATCCCCGCTATACCGAAGCGGCCCCAGTTTATCGGACATACCCCATTCTGTCACCATGCGCCGGGCAATATCTGTGGCCATGCGAATATCGGACGACGCCCCGGTGGTGACTTTTTCGGCACCGAAAATAATTTCTTCGGCAATACGGCCGCCCATAGCCACCGCTAGATCGGCTTTAAGTTTAGCCTTGGACATGGAAATCCGGTCTCCTTCGGGCAGACGCATAACCATACCCAATGCCCGTCCCCGCGGGATAATGGTGGCCTTGTGAATGGGATCAGATTCAGGTTCATGAAGTGCCACAATCGCGTGGCCGGCTTCGTGATAGGCCGTCAATTTCTTTTCCTGTTCAGTCATAACCATCGATTTGCGCTCTGCGCCCATCATAACCTTGTCCTTGGCGTCTTCGAATTCCTGCTGACCCACCACCCGTTTACCTCGGCGTGCGGCCAAAAGGGCGGCTTCGTTCACCAGATTGGCCAGATCCGCCCCAGAAAACCCAGGTGTCCCACGCGCCAGTGTTGACGCCACCACATTTTGTGACAGTGGCACTTTCTTCATATGGACATTCAGAATTTTTTCACGTCCCTTCACATCCGGAAGCGGTACCACAATTTGCCGGTCAAACCGACCCGGACGCAATAAGGCCGGATCCAGAACATCGGGTCTGTTGGTCGCCGCAATCAGGATCACGCCCTCAGTCGCCTCGAACCCATCCATTTCCACCAACAACTGGTTGAGCGTTTGTTCGCGTTCATCATTCCCGCCGCCCAAACCCGCACCGCGATGACGTCCCACCGCATCAATCTCATCGATGAAAATAATACAGGGCGCACTTTTTTTTGCCTGTTCAAACATATCACGAACGCGCGACGCCCCCACCCCTACAAACATTTCCACGAAATCGGAACCCGATATCGTAAAGAAAGGCACGTTGGCTTCGCCGGCTACCGCGCGTGCGGTCAATGTTTTTCCCGTTCCGGGGGGGCCAACCAATAAAGCGCCTTTCGGGATTTTCCCGCCCAGTCGCTGAAATTTTTGAGGATCTTTTAAAAATTCGACAATTTCCTGAAGTTCGACTTTTGCTTCGTCAATACCCGCCACATCTTCGAACATGACGCGACCATGTTTTTCGGTCAGAAGACGTGCCCGGGATTTACCAAACCCCATCGCCCCGCCGCCGCCTTTGCCCTGCATCTGGCGCATGAAAAAAATCCACACCCCAATCAACAGTAACATCGGAAACCAAGACAAAAGCACCGAAAATGCGCTGACTTTTTCAGGATCCGGTGGTTCCGCCGTGATACGGACCCCAGATCCATCGAGGCGTTCCACCACATTTTCGCCAACAGGTGCCATGGTCGAGAATTTTTCGCCCGTGCTGGTCAAATGGCCGGAAATATCCTGCCCCTTGATCGTGACATCCGTAATACGGCCTGCCTTGGCATCCGCCATGAAATCACTATAGGCAAGGGTCTGTGTTTTCGATGTGCCTGTCACCTTGGCACCCTGAAACACATTAAAGAGGAACATCAGCATCAAGCCAATGCCAAGCCAGAATAAAACATTTTTTCCCATGCCGTTCATGTATCAACCATCCGTTGTTTATAATGCGTATAATCTAGGGCGAAATAGACCCAAAGTCCAAGAAAACAGGCATCCAGACCCGGTTTTCTGCCGTTTTTTATGATAAAACGATATCAAAGCAGAATTATGGCAGCGCTTCGGTTCGGCGGGTCTGGGGTAAAATGGCCGCGGCACCGCCCTGCCCATCTTTTTCAATTTGGGCAGAGATCGTGGTACTGGTAAAGGTCGCCTGCCATTGAAATTCAAACTCATCGGCAGACAATGTCATGACAATGTTGGTGTCGGGCGCTTCCCACAGGGCTTTGATTTTTAAATCTTCGGTCAGAACGGCAATCCCCCAATCATCGGGGTAATCTTTATGGGTCTCATTAACCCAAGTCATGTCTAATTGTGCGGGGCCATATTTTTTTTCAATTTCGCTCTGCGCTTTCATGAAATCATCAATGGCGTGGCGCGGACGCTCAAAGCTTTTTTTGAAATCAAATCGTGCCTGCCATAACTGATCCTTATAAAAACGATAATTCAATAAGGTTCTACCGCCCAGCACGCGGTCTAGATAGAAAAAAGCCAAATGCCCGTCTTCCTGCTCGACCTCATCGAAAAAAGTGGCCTGTTCAAATCGGCGAACATCTTTAGGGTTCACCCCCCAGACAAACCCACGAATATTGCCGAAATCAGCCGGACCAAATTCCAGCGGCGGTAACGGGATGCGCTTTTTGGCCGGCATGTCGGCCCATGCCCCTGCCGACACCGCACACCATGAAATCATCAGAAAAAAGAGAACGCGCATACTATTCCTTATGTTCCTTCTTAAGAATTAATAATGCCTGATCTTTGCCCCCGCATGCAAACAGACACCCGCCCAGTGTTGCTCCTTTGAACACACCTGACACAATATCCTGAGTCAATTCTTCGGTACGTTCCAGACGCGGCGCATAATCCTCGTTCGAACGAAAACAGGATAACGTCCGTACGATCACACGCACAGCAATTTCTTCAGGTACAGCACGCAGAGCCTGAAGATCTATTGTAAGTAAGGATGTCCCCGCCTGAAACCCCGAAACATGATCCGATATGAACTGATCTGTCATGATATCGAGTGCCTCTCGGGCGCGGGCAAGACGTCTGGCCGTGAGAGATAATCGTTTAGGGGTCAGTCCCTCTTCGGCCAAAACGGATTGCACCGCGCGCAATCGGGGACGCAAGAAATTTTCATTTTGATTGCTGGGGTCTTGCACATAGGGAATGTCAAACCGGGCGCAATAGTCCAGTAATTCTGATTTAGGTGTGTCCAGCAAAGGGCGTTTGATCGTTACCCCGCCCATATCCATGGCGGAAGACATACCGCAAAGCCCATCCAGGCCACTTCCTTTGGCCAGACGCAT
>CAZZGO010000047.1:8711-11830 GCA_964654245.1 uncultured Pseudobdellovibrionaceae bacterium
GCCAGCATATGCGTCAGTGCCATGCTGTCTGCCCCGCCTGAAACCGCTACGGCCACAGAAGTCTGGCCACCTGTATCTATCATCATGATAAAAATAGATTAACAGAAAAAAATCGGCACGCACGTGCTATTAACGGCAATCCCGTTACCGACAATCCAAGGTCGCCATTTCCTGCTCCGCTTTACGAAGCACAGGGGCGGGGCCATTCGGATATTCTTTAGCTACTTGAGAGAGCGCGATACAGGCTTCTTTCTTTTTGCCTGTTCCGGATAACGACATACCCAGTTTCAAAAGATTATCCGCCCCTTTGGGTCCGCCGGGGTATTTCTGATAGGCCTGCGCAAAGGTTTTAGAGGCTTGATCAAATTGACCCTGCACATAATAGCTCTCCCCCAGCCAGTACATGGCATTGGCCGACAGGGCATGATCCGGATATTGTTTGATAAAATCATTAAACCCGGCTTCGGCCTGATCATGATTGCCGCTTTTAAGATGACCATAGGCCATTTCGTACAAACTGGCCGGATCTGATCCTTTTTGAGGTGTGAGCGTTTTCATACTCTCAGCAGGGGCTGACACATACGGAACATCCGGCGGGTCACCGGGGAGCGCAGAGTCTTCAGGCTTTAACCCGTTTGGATTTAATCCCACCGATGGGGGTTGATTTGCCAAAGGCGGTATTGAAGCAGGCGGCATATCTGCGCGATCTGTTTTTGATTGAGCCTCCAGCCGATCCATCTGTGTTTGGATTTGCTGGATATCAAATCCCTGTTGTTCCAGCTTGCCTGTCAGTTCACGAAGCTGGTTTTCAATTTGCTGAAGCCTTATTTCTGTGTTTCCGCCGGACATGGGTTCTGTCGATGTCAGCGGCGCCGGCATATCCGCCGCCTTATCCCCGCGATACACAGCGCGGTTCAAGGTATCCAGCTCATTTTCAATCCGGCGCAACCGGTTCTGCAGTTCATCCGTTTGTGCTGATGCCGGACTGGCAAGAGCCAAGGATAAAAGACCGATCGATAAAAGAGAAAGGCACAAAGACGATATGCCCTGTGCCTTTCTGAAATATATGTATGTCGTCAATGTCATAGAAATGTCGCTTGATTACTCCACGCGGGTAACGGCTCTGCGGTTTTGTGCCCAACCAGCTGGATTGGCACCCACGACAGCAGGCTGTTCTTTACCATAGCTGATGGTGTTCAGACGGCTGGAGGATACGCCCATCGACACCAGATAGTTTTTCACAGAGGTTGCCCGGCGATCGCCCAGCGCGATGTTGTATTCGCGGGTACCGCGCTCATCAGCATGACCTTCGATCGTGATGTTGAGGTTAGGGTAACGGTTCAGCCACTCTGCTTGTTTATTGAGTGTCGCCAAGGCCTCAGGTGCCAGATCAAACCGGTCATATCCAAAGAAGACTCGGTCGCCTACATTCACCACCAGATCCTGCTGAGATCCGGGGACAACCTGACCATCCACCCCGGCCATGCCCTGCCCGTTCATCATGCCGTCGCCTCCGGTCAAACCGCCTTGGTTCATGCCGTCATTGGTGACAACAGGTGCCCCCATTTCGTCTTCTTTTTTGGAACACGCCGTGAAAGTCAGGGCGATCAGTCCGAGCATCAACGTGCGGGTCAATAAAGAGGTCGTTTGCATAGGCGTATCCTTATCCATGAGAAAGTTATGAGTTATTAAAAAAGCTTGGGAGACACTAGGGTGAATGATCCAGCGAATCACAAAAATTTCGACACAAAACTAGAACGGCACACGCCCCGTGACAACCCCCCGCATGAAAATACCTTGGGCTTTCCACATTTTTGCCCCATATGCGCACAGAACTTATTGCAGGCTCTGACGAATTTCACGGATCAGCCGTACTGCATCATCCGCATCCTGCGGTGAGGGGCAATGATTAAGATAGGATTCAAGCATTTCAAGCGCTCGGCTTTTCTGCCCCACCCGCGCATATAAAACACCCGCATCAAACAAGACCCGGTACTCATCCGGTGCCATCAGGCGCATTTTTTCAACCGTCTGCACCGCGGACTCATAGGCTTCGCCCTTTACCTGACGCAGTTTGATATTGTTCAGCAATCGCACCAAAAGATCCCGCGTGGATACAGGTTCAAACCATTCGGCCGATAATTCCGTGTTTTCACCCATCATACGTTTGGCAAGGGCTCTTAAGTCAGGTGCCATCAGTGTCGTTGCTCGGTCAAACGGGTCAAACACCAGCCGCTCGCCCCCACAATCCATCCGGCACAAAACATGCGCCGGAAAATTCAATCCCCGCACATCCCAACCCATGTGACGGGCACAGGACACATAAATCAAGGCGATGGACACCGGCAAACCTCGACGGCGATCCATCACACGCACCATGTCGGCATTATCCAGATGGTCATAGGTGTCCCGGTCGCCTTCGTATCCTTCTTGATCCGCTAACACGCGTTTTAAGACCGAAAGCCGCGTTGAGGCCTGATCGTGATCGCCCCTCGACAGGGCATTTTGAAAATCTTCTTCGACTTTTTTCTTTAACTGCGCCAAATGAAAGATATAGCGCCCCCATGATAATCCCGGATGCTCTGAGGCACATAACGCCAGCGCGGCCAGCACCGGGTCAATATCCCTGTCCGGAAGTTGACCGAGACTAGATAAATAGATGTCGGGATCAAAATCCATTGCGCTGCAAGCTCACGGTTAATCCAAAGGAACCGCTTCGACGCTGGCAGGGCGTCCTGGGGGGCCTGTGATATCCATCGGCGCATCCCCTGCAAAACCAGCAGACGAATCGGTTGTACCCGAAGCAGTGCTTGAACCCGAAGACCCGGTTGAGGTAACCCCGCCCGATATTTTCTCCCCCGGCATCTTCACATAGGACACAACCTGTTTGACATGGGGCACAGTGCGCGCCGTTTCGATGACCCGGTCAAGTTCGGCTTGATCCCGCGCCACCCCCATCAGATAAACCACCCCTTGAACCGTATCGATGGTGTAGTGGATGGAATCAATATCCCGGTCAAATAAAATCGCGCCGCGCAAACGGGTGGATATCCATTTATCCCGGACGAACCCCTGAAAACCTTCGCTATTGGCGACGCGGATTTCATTAATGACCTGCT
>CAZZGO010000048.1:0-11661 GCA_964654245.1 uncultured Pseudobdellovibrionaceae bacterium
ACAAAATATTGCGGCATAGACGGCGTCATCCCGTTGAGTGCCATGCCTGTCAGTGCCATCACTGGAAGCTGTTGGGGGGTCATGGCCACAACCTGCGCTGTGAGGGTACCGGATTGTGCCGGAGAAATATTCGTAGATACCGGCGATGACAGAACGGGTGTCGATAGAGGCCGCGTTCCATCTGGTATCAATAGACTCACAGGTGTGGGTATAATATGTGCGATACGAACATCCATGCCACCTGAACGAACGCTTGAGGCCAGCGAAGCTGATATGGCCGGGGTAAACAATAAAGAACCGGGTTTTTCTAAAATAGGCGCGATGTTTTGTGACAGACCCGGTGTCAATAAGGTGTTCGTTCGCAAGGACGTTTGCAGGCCTGCATTCGGTTGAGAAGTGTTCTGAGGCCATGATGTCGTCATAGGAACAGAAGACGCAGACATGGGCGCAGGAATTGACACAAGCTGGTTTGTCATCGCCAACTGTGTATTTTGTACCGTGATGAACGCCGAGAGTTGCGCCCGTGTTATCGTACTGGCCGCGCCGGATAAGGGAGCCGCATATCCGGCCAATATCTGTTGAATTTGTGCGGGCGTCGCCGGGATTAAACGCACCGGGATTTGCGGCGCGAGAGGGGCTTGTTGTCCTGATGCCGTCAGCGAAGGAGTGGGCGGCGCATAAGAAGGCGCGAGCGTCGGGGATGCCGGACGTGCGGGTGCGTTAGGAGCATTGACCGTCGATGGTGCAGAAACATTCGGTAGCGTTGGCGGCTGAACATTGGGTGCCGGTGTGTTTTGGATAGGTACCGGATTGTTGGCAGGACGCGTCACGGGTGTTTGAATAGGCACCGGGGCAGAGGGTACAGACGGTACAGACGGGATGGTCACGGGGGGCGGCGAAGATATAGGCGTGGCCGGACGGATCAACACTTGGCGCGGCGGCCTTCCGGCGGGGATATCCACTTCGATCTGCTGGCCGGGTTGGGGTTGCCGGCCACGGACGGATAAATCCACGTCGCCTTCGAGGGTGCGTACCCGCACAGACCCATCGGGATTCTGTTTGATAACCTCGCCTTCGACCCGCCGCGCGCGCGCGACATCCTGAAGGGCATCCGGCAGACGAATAATCTTGGCCGCCTGTTCATTGCCCGTGGGCTGTATCACGGCGGGACGTCCGACATTCGAAGGCGGTATCGTACCGTTGGTCATGACTTACATGATATCAAAAATATCATCCGCCGAGGGCAGATTTTTTAACATCCGCGAGGTCGGAAATCATGACCTGCGCGATTTTGGCGACATCCTGCGCGGCATCGGCACTGGGGGATCGCGTTAAAATCGGGGTTTGATGGCGGATGGTTTCTTTCACGCGAGGATCATGGCGCACCATACCCACCAATGGCGGTTTAAGCCGCAGGAAATTCTCGCAGGCTTTGAGTAGTGTTTTATAAGTTTTTTCACCTTCTAGCGACGAACTGGCTTGGTTGATCACAATCCCGATATTCTTAGATAAACCGGCGGTTGAGCCCAGTTTGATAAAAGCATACGCATCCGTAAGCGATGTCGGTTCATCCGTTGTTACCAGCAAGGTGCGCGTGGACGAGGCCGATAACATACGCACCGTACGATCAACGCCAGCCCCTAAATCCAGAATAACCGCATCATATTCATCCGCCACATCAATCAATTGATCCCGCAATAACGCGAGGCGTTGCGAAGGCAGGGCAGAAAGCGAGGCTTGCCCTGAGCGTCCGGCCACAATATCAAACCCGCCATCTTCATAACGCTGGATCACTTTATCCATGCCCAGACGTCCCCGGATAACATCGTTCAAATCCCGTTTAGGCATCAGTCCCAACTGGACGTCAATATTGGCCAGACCCAGATCCCCGTCAAACAGCAGGACTTTTTTTCCGGCCTGTGCCATGGCTTGCGCCAGTGTGATGGAAAACCAAGTTTTACCGACGCCGCCTTTACCGCTGGCGACGGCAATCAAATTCGTCCCACGCCGGAAAACGGGCGGGGCGGTTTGCAGGTCATCCATGGAATTTTGGCCGGGGGTGGTCATGACGGTCATAGTCTATCCTGATTTTCGAACATTGTGTACCCTTGCCTCAAGTGGGCGGGGCAATAAAAGTTGCGTAAGCCGGGCAGGGGACAGCGCAGACAGGCCATCCGCCACCCGGGCGGTATCACTCATTTCTGCAAAACTCAGGCCACCTTGATGGGCGGCCGATAACAGCCCCCCCAGACGCCGGGCAACATCCACCCGTGTGGCCAGAAGGCTATGGGCGCCGATGGTGGCAAAAATTCGGGCAATTTCACCGGATTCATCAGAATCTCCCCCCGCCGAGAGGGAGAGGACAGGGGTGACATCCGCAGCCCCAATCATCCGGGCGAGGGATTTGACCTGTTCCACATCGAACGGGTTGATCCCCGCGGTATCGATGATGACATGATCGGCATGCTTGACACTATCGATGGCGGCAAAAAGCTCTGCCGGGGTGGCGGCTTTTTTCAGGTCAATATCCATCAGGCGGGTAAAGGCCGATAATTGCTCCACACCCCCGGCACGCTGGGAATCCGTGGTGATAACCGCCACATTTAACCCAGCCAATGAAGACCGCGCCGCAAGTTTCGCCACTGCCAATGTTTTTCCGGCGCCGGGCATACCCACCAGCATCAAAGGCTTAGCGTGAGGAACGGAGGATATCGGATTGAAAGTAAATAAATTTTCCAGCGCGGCCAATAGGGCGATGCGCGGCTCCTCAAGCCCCATGACAGAGACATGGGAAATAACCTGATCCAGCACATCTTCAGGCACCGCATGACGAAGCATGGTTTCGGTGATCTCTTCGACCACGGTTGCGGTATCGTCATCATCCGCATAAAGCCAGTTATCATCGGAGGGCGTGTCGTCTTCTGGCCCCGAAACTGACGCGCGGTCGGATTCCACGGCGGCCGTGACGCGCACGGATTTACCACCATTTTCTTCGCGCGTGGCGATGATGATAGCCTCTTCCCCCAGGGCGTCACGCACCAATTTCATTGCTTCTGTCATGGTTCTGGCCGTAAATGACTTGAGCCGCATAAAATTAAACTCTGATTCTAAAGTGAATTATACGTTTTTAGGAATCCTCACTCTAGAGGATAATGCATGTAAATACACGGAAAATGAAGATGTCTTGTCTTACGCAGCCGGGGTGAAGTGCATTGCTCCCTGTGCCCCCAAAGGCGCAGGGGCTTTTTCTTCTTGTTTAGGGGGCAGTTTGTCGAGTGTAGTCCATGCCCCAGAGAGCGCACGGTAGGTGCGCCACTTATCAGAAACAGCCTGAAAAGCCATTGTTCCGAAACAGGCACTTACCCCTAAAAAGAAAGGAGTAGGTGTAAAATATGTGATGCCTAAACCAATTGAACTGACCATCAGTGCTTCTGAAAATTTTTCAGAATGAAAAGAATGCCATTTTTCAAGTAAGAGTTTAGTGTCTTTAGCTAAAGGTTTTGCCTGACGCTGAGTTTTATCAAGAAAGAGATGAGCTTGATCAAATCTTGTAAATAATATCAGGTTTGTAAAATGAAGCGCGTTATAGGTTAAAACCCCTGCCAAACCCTCTTTTAGAATATTTAAACTGAGGTCACTGTTAACTGTAAAAGACGTTGCCGCGCTGGCAAAAGCAACGCCTAAGGCCGGGGCAATGAGTTCTGGTGCCGTGGCAAGTCTAAGGAATTTGTTTGGCGCATAAGGATTTAACCCCCTTAAATCCATTACGGGATGCGGGGACGATATGCGGTCTGTGGTTCGCGTAAACGATTCTTTTAAGTTGATCCAAAGCGACATGCGGGGAAACTACCAAAAATAAAAATTATGTCAATTTAATTTTTAAGGGGTTTATGGCTTCCAGAGGTCTGGCTTTTGCGCCCCCCATCCGGCACGGCCGCCCGTCTCTCGAGAGCCTTTAGGGCCTAAGCGTGCAGACTCTTCTGCAAAAACGGAGCTAATATCAAAAGATATTTTGATCTTTTCTGGATCTATGGGCTCCACCATAATTTTGGAAGTGTTAGGGCGGTACCCAGCACGAAGAACTTCAAAAATTTTTTCATAGGTATCCGGGAAATTTTTTTGCAAGAAGACATCAAATTTCCCAGGTTGAACATAGGAATTGTAATTTTTCACAAAGTAATTATTCACACGCCAGAAGAAGTCTATAGGACTATTTACATCCGTTGATTCCAAAGCCACACGATTTAAAATAGCATCAATCTTTGTGATGGGTTCAAGAGATTTTTTATTTGAAAATAACTGAGGATGATTGAGAATAAAAACAAGCAATTCTTTTGGAATAAAATCCTTTTTAAGGACTATATTGCCTCGATATCCTAACGATACCGGCGCGATGTTATAGGCAACTTGCAGATTTTGCAGATGTGAAAAAAGATCATCCTCAATCGCCAGAATATCGGTTATCAATTTTTCTAAAGCCTTCTGTTGGCATCTGCCCATTTCTTCTTTTTGTGCATCCGAGGCATAACGGAAAAAAGTCGCGGCGTTGATGTCTGCCTGTGTTCGTGCGTTTGACTGGATATCAATGGGGCTTGGGGGGACTTGGCTCCAGAAGGCAAGGTTATAGTAATCTATTGGATCAGATGACGGCTGATAGACAGGGATCGCCATCAGATGCGTCTGCGCGTGCGCATGCACCGCGGTTAGCCAGTGTTTGAATGCCGGATCCATCATGGGACGCACTATAGGTCAAGAATTTTAATTATGTCAATATAAATTAAACCTGTCCCAGCGTGCGGATTTTCGCCTTGGGGTGGATTTCGTTTTGGGACATGACAATGGTTTGGGGGCGGAACCGTTCAATCACCGACCGGACATAGGGGCGCACGGTGGGTGAAGTGAGCAGGACAGGTGTTTCGCCTACAGCGGCAAATTTTTCAAACTCACTGCGCACTGCCGAAATAAAATCCTGAAGCCGTGAGGGTGCCATGGCCAGTTGGCGTTCTTCGCCATCCCCGACCAAGGCTTCGCCAAAGGCCTGTTCCCATTCGGGGGAGAGGGTGAGCAGGGGTACAAAGCCATTCATGTTGGTATTCTTGTCACAAATCTGCCGCGCCAGACGGGCACGCACATGTTCATTGATATAGGCGATGTTTTTCGTATAGGCGGTGGCTTCGGCGATCCCTTCGAGGATGGTGGGCAGGTCGCGCACAGAGACGCGCTCCGAAACCAGATTTTGCAAGATACGTTGAAGACCGCCAATTGATACCTGACCCGGAATCACATCGGCCACCAATTTCTGGTATTCCTTGGGCAGTTCATCCAATAGTTTTTGTGTTTCTGCATAGGACAATAGATCCGACATATTGTCTTTCACGATTTCGGTGAGGTGCGTGGTGACCACGGTTGACGCATCGACAACGGTGTACCCTTTGAAATGGGCTTCTTCCCGATATTGTTCGTCAATCCACATGGCGGGTAAACCAAAGGTTGGTTCCATCGTGCTTTCGCCGGGAAGCGCAATGGGCTGACCGCTGGGGTCCATACACATCAACATGCCGGGACGAACATCCCCCCGGCCGGATTCAATTTCCTTGATGCGCACAATGTAGGTATTGGCCGGAAGCTGAAGATTATCCTGAATACGCACGGCCGGCAGAACATACCCCATATCTTCGGCCAGTTGCCGGCGCAGTCCCTTGATTTGATCGGTGAGTTTGTTGGAGCCTTCTCCTTGCACCAGCGGCAAAAGCCCATAGCCCAGTTCAAGACGGATGATATCCATCGCGAGAGCTTTGGAGATGGGTTCTTCGGCGGGTTTGGCACCCGGAAGCATGGGTTTTCCGTCTTTGCCGACGGCTTGGGATTTTTTGAAATTGTCTTCGGCCACTTGACGTTGCCAGGACACATAAGCCATGCCGCCAAATATCAAAGCCACCAACGCAAAAGGCCCAAAAGGAATGCCGGGTGTCACCGCTAAAACCAGCATCAATCCCGCGGTAATTGCCATGGCCTTAGGGTGGGCGGTGAATTGATCCAGCAAGGCTTTGTCGGCGGTGCCTTCAACCCCGGCTTTGGACACCAGAAGACCTGCCGCGATCGACACAATCAAGGCCGGAATTTGTGAGACAAGACCATCACCAATGGTCAAAACCGTATATGTTTCAGCCGATTCAGAAAGCGTCAGCCCCTGTTGCGCCACCCCAATGATAATACCGCCAATCACATTGATAAAAACAATCAGCAACCCGGCGATCGCATCCCCGCGCACGAATTTTGACGCCCCGTCCATCGCGCCGAAAAAATTACTTTCCTGTTCCAAATTTTTACGGCGTTCCTTGGCTTCGTCTTCGGTCAAAAGACCGGATGACAAATCAGAATCAATTGCCATTTGTTTTCCCGGCATCGCATCCAATGAAAAACGGGCGGCCACTTCGGCGATACGGCCGGAACCCTTGGTGATGACCACGAAATTGACAATCACCAGAATGGCAAAAACAATCCCGCCCACCACATAACTATCTTGGATGATTAATCCGCCAAAGGCAGAAATGACGGCACCCGCGCTATCGTGTCCGTTATGGCCTTCGGATAAAATCAGCCGCGTTGACGCGACATTCAACCCCAGCCGCAAGGCGGTGGAGATCAACAGAATGGTGGGGAAGGTTGAAAATTCCAGCGGCCGTGAAATCGACAGGGTCAACATCAGGATAAACACAGAAAACAAAATCGAAATCGTCAGGCCGATATCCAAAAGCCATGTCGGGATCGGCAGTAACATAAAGGTTAGAATGGCAATGATTCCCGCCGCCAAGGCCACATCCCCGCGCAAAACGCCCCCCAAGGCACTTTGGGCGGAGCCGGCAGTCGGGGGGGTATAATTTTGTGGTACGGCCATGATTCGAGCGGGTGTCTTTATGTTGGCGTGGACGTGAAATGTCGAGGCGTTAATATTCTTTGTTATTTTACCGTCAGAGCCTTGATTTTGTAAATCATTCAAACGGGTTAAGACCCATAGATTTTTCGTTGGATAGTCGGTGGCAAAGCCTTGTCCGGCACGGTGTAAATGTCAGAGAATATAAAATCTTGAGGTCTGGATCGTGTTTGTGTATATTATAGAAAATAACAAGCAGTCCTAATTTATTAACCAATATGAAAGGTCGTCCGATGATTTCACGTTTCCGTTTGGGTATGATGGCGTTATCGCTCTCCTGTTTGTCGGCCTGTTCCCATTACAGTGCAGATTTGGCCGCATTGGAATCCAAAATCGATAGTGCGCCTCAACCCCCGGTTCAAGTGGCGATGAATGATGCCCAGTTATCACAGATGGCTCCCGCCGCAGGGGGTGACATGGCCGTGACAGCCCCGACTGTGTCCTTTCAGGAATTATTGGCGCGTGAATATCTGCGCTTGGCGCAGGTCAATGAAGACGCGATGGATTATAAAACGGCACGTTACTACACAATGAAGGCCAAATCATCCGCCACAGGCCAGCCCACCCCGCCCGGCACCCCGGCGCAGTTTGGCTTAAGCGGCAAAGCTACCCCGGCTTTGCAATCAGCGCGCGCTGAACTCACGGCGGCTTTGACACATAACATGGTGCCTGCCAATTATGCGTCGTTAGTTAGTGCGCAAACACAGTTTGATGCCTGGATGGATGATATCCAAGATGGGAGAGCCGGCGCGGCAGACGGATTCAAGAGCGCGAGCGAAGTGTCTTTCCGCAACGCGTTGTCACAAGTTGTAGCGTCTTCGCCTGAGGCTGTACCCCCGGCCTCGTGGTTGCCTTCGGCCACCAACCCCCAAGATATACCGCCAGCCGCCCAGCCGGCGATCGTGCCAGCACAGGGTCAGGTGACACCTGCTTTATCGCCGCGGGTTCAGCAAGCACCTTCATATCAGCCGCCAGCACCTTTACCGCCGGCCAATGCCCCGCGTCAGGTCAATAATTAAAAAGAGACAGAGGTCGTAAACCTTACCTTATGATCCGGTTAGGGACGCCGGAATATCGCGGCCTTCGATTTTATATTCGTTTAATTTATTGCGAAGCGTGCGGATGGATATACCCAAAATGGTGGCCGCATGTGTGCGGTTACCCAAACAATGTTCGAGGGTATTTAAAATCATATCCCGCTCAACGTCCGCGATGGTTCGGCCAATCAACGATTCAACGGCACCCGGATTTTTGAGTGACGCAGAAGAATTTCCCGCCCCCGACACACCCGCCGGGTCAGGTGCCTTCATTGAAACTCCAGAAGCGCTGGTTGAGGTAAAGCCGGACACTTCGATGGCTAATGCCTCTGCTTCCAGTTCATTCTCCAGCGACATCAGGATGGCGCGGTGAAGCGTGTTTTCCAGTTCCCGGATATTCCCGCGCCAGTGATAGGATTTTAATTTTTTTTGCGCATCGACGGATATTTTCTTCTTTCCGATCCCGTTGGCTTCGGCGTATTTATCGGCAAAAAATTGAGCGAGTGGTACAATATCTGCCGGGCGTTCCCGAAGCGAAGGCAAACGCACATTCACAACATTCAACCGGAAATATAGATCTTCCCGGAATTCACCCTTACTGACGCTTTCTTCAAGATTGCGGTTTGATGTCGCGATAATCCGGACATCAACCTTAACCGGGTCATTACTTCCGATGCGCGTGATTTCACGTTCCTGAAGAGCGCGCAATAATTTAGCCTGAAGCATGGGGTGCATTTCTGACACCTCATCCAGAAGAAGCGTGCCGGTATGGGCTTCTTCAAATTTCCCAACGCGCCGGGATGTGGCCCCCGTAAACGCACCTTTTTCGTGACCAAATAATTCTGACTCAAGCAGGTTTTCAGGAATGGCCGCACAATTGACGGCAATGAAAGGGCCGCTCGCCCGTTTTGATTTGTTGTGCATGTACCGAGACATCACTTCTTTCCCGGTGCCGGATTCCCCGGTGATTAAGACGGTGGCTTCGGATGGGGCAATTTTATCCGCCAGTTTCATGACATTGACCATCGAAGGGTCATTCGCGATCATGGTGCTGTCTTCTTCGGTGACCGCCCGTAAAATAGCGGCAATCAATTCAGCATCCGGGGGCAGGGGCACATATTCTTTGGCACCATCCTGAATAGCTTTCACGGCGGCTCTGGAATCTGTCCCGATCCCACAAGCAACAACAGGAACGCAAATTCGCTCTGCTTCAAGTTGTGCAATCAGGTTTCCGATCTTCTGCTTCACATCACACATGACGACATCGGCACCTTTACCGTTTCTCAGTGCCCCCAAGGCTTCGTCGATATCTTCACAGTGAATGACCTTGGCCCCTTTTTGCAG
Organism: uncultured Pseudobdellovibrionaceae bacterium; assembly: GCA_964654245.1. Lineage (GTDB taxonomy): Bacteria > Pseudomonadota > Alphaproteobacteria > Micavibrionales > Micavibrionaceae > UWPOB-MICAV1. The sequence continues at coordinate 9,316 of CAZZGO010000048.1, forward strand.
GGCGATTTTGCCTGCCGCACTGATATAGCCTTCGAGTTGCCCCACAATCATCAGGCGCATGGTATTTTACTCCTCTAATCTTTTAGTCAAAATATTTGATACGCTCGTCCGGTGGTAATTCGCTGTTCAATAACATCTCCAGCCGTCTTGGACTTTCCTGACGCGCCATGGATGACATGGCTGTTAAAATCAGCGTTCTGATTTTGGCTTCGTCATTTGAATTCCGTTCCAGTTTCGCGGCCAGCGGCGTTAACACCACTGTGCCCAAAAGCGCGCCATAGAATGTGGTGAGCAACGCCACCGCCATCGCAGGGCCGATACTGTCCGGGTTGGATAAATCCGCCAGCATTTGCACCAGCCCCACCAATGTCCCGATTAACCCCATGGCGGGGGCCACTTCGGCACCCCGGCGGGCGATACTGGCCGAGCGCCGATGACGCTCCACGAGCGCGTCAATATCCTGAGAGAGAACGCGTTCCACATCTTCGCCACTATATCCATCCGTGACAATCTGAAGGGCGTCGGCCAGAACCTTATCTTTGCTAATTTCCCGTTCAAGATAGCTAAAGGCCAGAAACCCTTTTTTCCGGGAAATCACGGCCATGTCCATTAACTGGCGCGCCATGACGGATAATTTTGTCTGACGTTTAAAAAGCGATTGCCCGAATATTTTTCCCGCCTTGGAAAGTTCATCCCATGTATAAGAGGTGCTGGTTACAAAGATGGTTCCAAAGACCACAATAAAAAGAGACGGCACATCAAAAAAACTGGCGTTGCTCTGGCTGATCAGAATGGCAATGACAATCACGAGTAAAGACAACGCCAAGCCGGCAATCGTGACATAGTCCGGGGTCATTTCAGGGCGCGCGATGGTCAAGGTAACCTCGCCGGAATTATCCAGCGGGTCTGACATCAAAGGGGGAGAAGACGTATCATTCATTTAAAAAAATCGGACTATGTTTAGGTTTTATCAGACTTGACGATTTCGGTCATGGTGATGCCCAATTTGTCTTCGACGACCACGACTTCGCCCCGAGCGACCAGTCGGTTATTCACATAGATATCGATGGCTTCGCCCACCTTGCGGTCGAGTTCGACCACCGCGCCGCGTCCTAGTTTCAACAATTGGTTCACGGGCATGCTGGCGCGCCCTAAAACGGCAGAAATTTGAACCGGAATATCATAAATCGCCGTGACATCGTTGGCCATGGGTTCGCCAACTTTCCATTGTTTTTCATCCTTGGGGACTTCGCTGTCGTCCATTTCCTGAAGGTTCATGCCTTTTCCGTCATTGCTCATGTTCTGTCTCCCGCCTCTAAGGGGTTGATGCTTTCAGTTATATCATGTTTTTCCGCGGACAAACCACCCGGAATATCCATTATTTCTAGGGGGATAGCTTCTGCAGGAAGTAGAGCTAAAATCTGCTCTTTCATTTTTTCCGCCATCAGCGGCGGGTTTCGCACGGCGCCGCCATCAGCCCAAGCCATCCGGCAGGCACCCGATTTAAGATCCGCCCGACCCTTAACGATATAGGCCGGGCCTTTTTCCCCTTCAGGCCAACGCCGAGCGAGCAGGGCTCTGATTTCCTCGGCACAGTCCTCTGCCACTTCAATTTCAATCACGCCATGTCCGGCTGATTCCTGAAGAATATCCAGAATAACTTTTTTCAGTTCGTCGGTACCAATGCGTTCGTTCAATACAGGAAAAATCTTTTGAAGTATCACAAGCGCGAGCCGGACTGATTCCTGCTCATATTCTCTTTCCCGCATATGTTCTGCAGCAAATAAAGTTTCGAAATGTGCGGATATATTTTCCAGCAGGCGCGAGATAAATTGTTCCCGGCTGGCGGTGGCTTCGGCAATCCCTTCTTTTTTTCCGTGAGCAAAGCTATCTGATCTGGCCTGAGAGAGTTCACTTTCAGAAAAACTAGGCGGCGGCGGTATATCGGGCACCGCGTTGAGATCTTTTCCCTCTTCGTCAAAAACATGAATATCAAAGAGAAATTTTTTTGAAGGGGGCGAGGCAGAGTCTTTGCGGGATTGATCCATATCAGTATATCAACTCATCTTCTTCACTGCCGCTGGAGATAGTGATCTCTCCGCGGGATTCCAGATCCTTGGCTACGCTGACGATATATTGCTGAGATTCCTCAACATCCTTCAGGCGAACAGGCCCCATGGCGGCCATGTCTTCTTTCATAATTTTAGCCGCACGTTCAGACATGTTAGAGAAGAACAGATCACGGATGGTTTCTGTGGCACCCTTGAGTGCCGCCGGCAATTTTTCTTTATCACAGGCACGAATAAGTGTTTGTACCGCCGCTGGATCCAGTTTTTGCAGGTCTTC
>CAZZGO010000049.1:0-11646 GCA_964654245.1 uncultured Pseudobdellovibrionaceae bacterium
AAATCTTCTGACCCTCTGGACGCCCTTCATCACAGAAAAATTGGGGGCACAGGGTTTTTCTGGCCTTCGGGATACGCTCTCTCATCAATTAAAATTTGCAAACCACGCCAAAAAATTAATCGCGCAATTGGGGTTAATCCCTGCCCTGCCGGATGATGACTCAGGGGATAACACGGCACAATCAGACGACTCACCTGCCTCGCCCCCGGACGGTGCCGACCAAAATAACCCGCCTGAAACCATGAAAGGCCAGCAGGCGCAAGACGCCGCAGATGATAGTGAATTCGCAGAAAGCGATAATGCCGACGGCATGGACGGCATGGAGCAGACCGCCCCTAATTTAGAACAGTCAGATGCCGATACGCCAGGTGAACTTAAAAACACTCCCCGCGGTGCGTCTGGCCCCGGCGGCAGATATACAATTTACACGACCCAGTTTGATGAAATCGTCGATGCCGCTACCTTGGCACCGCCGGATGAACTCTCCAGGCTACGGGCTTTACTCGATCAACAATTGGGCACCTTGCATGCCCTTGTGGCCAAACTGGCAAACCGGCTTCAGCGCAAGTTAATGGCCAAGCAAAGCCGATCATGGCTGTTTGACCAAGAGGAAGGATATATCGATAGTGCCAAACTCTCGCGTATGATTGCCAATCCCACCATTCAGTTGACCTTCAAAAAAGAAAAAGAAACGGAGTTTCGGGATACGGTTGTCACCCTGTTGATTGATAATTCCGGATCTATGCGGGGACGCCCGATTGCCATTGCGGCCATCTGTGCGGATATTCTGGCACGCACACTCGAGAGATGCGGCGTGAAAGTCGAAATTTTGGGGTTCACCACCCGGGCGTGGAAGGGGGGGAAATCTCGTGATCTCTGGATTACGGATGGCAGGCCGGACAGACCCGGACGTTTGAATGATTTGCGGCATATTATTTACAAATCTGCGGACAGTCCTTTGCGCCGCTCACGTAAAAATTTGGGGCTGATGCTGAAAGAAGGTATTTTAAAAGAAAATATTGATGGCGAAGCGTTAGTCTGGGCACACAACCGTCTGTCGCGTCGCCCCGAAAAACGGAAATTATTGATGGTCATTTCTGATGGGGCTCCGGTCGATGATTCCACCTTGTCGGTCAATCCGGCCAACATGCTTGAATCTGATTTGCGTCAGGTGATCGCCTGGATTGAAAATCTAGGACAGGTTGAATTAACAGCCATAGGCATTGGTCATGATGTCACGCGTTATTATGCCAGAGCCATGACCATCGCCGATGCCGATGAACTGGCCAGTGCCCTTGTTGAACGGCTTGAAAAGATATTTGCCGTCTAGCGGAGCAAGGCCGCGAAATCCATTCGCCCAAAATTATATTTGGTGACAATTTGTTGTAACGGCGTACCGATACCCGACATCTCCATGACCAGTTTTTGCCGGTGCATCAGGCGGGCAATATTGTACCCTTCGCCTTGCACGGCATCCAGATCACTGACATCTACTTTAAAAAAGCGCCCAGGCTCTGCCGCATTTTGTTTATTCTCGATGCCCCGTGCGGCCTGTTCATCATAAGTGGGGGTGATGGCAAACTCTTTCGCCCATTTGGCAATATCTGCGTTTTGCCCGCCTAATTGAATGCCAAAAATATTGATACTATAGCCTTTTAACGTGGCGGCATCCCGGGCGGCTCCCATCACCGGAAACATTGATATACAGTTATAGGCTTGCGCACATCCGCCGCGAGCATTGTTTGTTCCATCTGTAACAATATTAATTTTACGGCGTTCCGCCCGGCAGGTATCCAGTTTACCAATCGCATCCATGACAAAATTTTGCGTCAGGGTATAACCCGACCCTTGCCGTGCGCTCAGCCTGATGACTTTGGCCAGTTCAAAACGAGTTTGCTCATCGACCACAGCCCAGCCCGTGACTGGTTTTACCTTATCATCAAAAAACATCAGTGAGTAAAGCACGCGTTTGTGAGGCCCTAACTTTAGGGCGTTGCCAAATTCATCTGACTCCAGGGAACTCGCGATCATGTCCTGTAATTTTCTTAAGCGGCGGTCTTCCATGGATATACTGGTATCTAAACCTTCGACGATACATGCGTCATATCCAATATTGCCCGGGGGAAGATTGACCGTTTCCAATTTCACCGTTTGCCCCATAGCCTGAGACATAAACAAGGCTAAACTGATGCCCGCCACGCTTGGAAACACTCGATTTGACAATTTCATTATGCATACCTCCCATTTGAATTATTGTTACATCAAGCAAACTCCTTTGCTTTAAGGGGTTCAAATTGAAATATTATTATCAACTATATTATCCACACCTGATTTAACGGATCTCGACTTACCCCCCTAACCCCGGTATAGAAACGGTCATGAGTGAGAACATCAAAAAAATCTATAAACCCAAGCCCATCAGTGGCTTTCCGGAATGGCTCCCCGAAGAACGTCTGGTGGAGCAAAAATGGTTCGATCATATTCGCCGGGTCTTTGAATCCTATGGTTTTTGTTCGATTGAAACGCCAAGCGTTGAGGAAATCGATGTGCTTTTGGCCAAGGGCGAAGTGGACAAGGAAATTTACGCGCTGGAACGCCTGCATAAGGACGAACATGACAAAGGGGAGTCGCGACTGGCGTTACATTTTGACCAAACAGTCCCCCTCGCTCGATATGTCGCTCAGCATTTTAACGAACTGACCTTTCCGTTTAAACGGTATCAAATGCAACGCGTCTGGCGGGGGGAACGCCCCCAAATGGGGCGCATGCGTGAGTTTTATCAATGTGACATTGATGTTATTCATGTCGATAATCTACCCATTTCATTCGACGCCGAAGTGGCCGCCATTATGTACGAAGTACTTGAGGGGCTAAATATTGGCAGAGCACAGCTTCGGATCAATAACCGAAAAATCCTCACCGGGCTTCTCGAAACGATGAATATTCGTGATATCACCCCGGTCACGCGCGCAGTGGACAAGTTAGAAAAAATAGGCGACGCCCTGGTGGTCGCCGAACTGCGTCAAGCGGGATTAACCGACGCCCAGTCCCAGAAAGTTTTAAGTCTGGCACAACAAAAAGGTACAGCCGCCGATATCAAACGCATCACGTGTGAAAATGCCACGATGACACAAGGCGCCGAAGAACTGGTATATGTTCTGGATCAATTGACGCATCTTCCCGCCCATGGGGTGACGGCTGATTTATCGATTGTCCGGGGGCTCGATTACTATACCGGCACTGTGTATGAAACGCAGTTGCTGGATGTGCCTGAATTCACGGGGTCTGTGTGTTCCGGCGGGCGATATGATGATCTGGCGGGGTCTTATATCAATAAACACCTGCCCGGGGTGGGGATATCGCTGGGGTTTTCACGCCTGTTTGATGTGATCCGTCAGACGCGGCCAGAGCTAATGGGGATTGGCCCCAAGGGGCCTGCAGACATTCTAATGGTCATACCGGATGAAAATAAGCGTGCCCTCGCCGCCGAAACAGCGAGAGTCTTGAGACGCCGGGGATTTAAGGTCGAGATGTACCACGCCGCACAGAAGGTCAAAAAACAATTAGAGTATGCGTCGAAAAAACTGATACCCTTTGTTTGGTTTCCGCCCTTTGAAGACGGCAAACCGCACGAAGTCAAAAATATGTCGACTGGTGAACAAATCACCTCGACCCCTGAAACATGGAAGGCCTGATATGAATAAATATTCACTAATTTTATGCCTGCCCCTTTTTCTCATGGGGATCATGACCCCTACCCTGTCGATGTCTCAGGAGCCCCCGCCAGAGCCCGCGGCAAAAACTGAAGCGACCGCCGCCCCCACAGCTTCTTCGACATATGCCCCGGATTTTTGTGATTTTGAAATCACTTTCCCCGAAGAACCCTATAAGAATAAACGTTGCCCCGACGGTGGCACACAATGCTATGACATCATGTCTTATACGATGGTCTATGACTTTAAAACGACCGTAGATATCAGCGTCAATTGTGTGCCGGCTACACCCGAAAGCTATGCCCGGTATGATGAAAATACGATGCGCACTGCCCTTCAAGGCATGGCCACGCGTAACAACATTGAAACCCCAAATATCAATTATGCCGAACGTGATGGTATCCGTCAGGCCAGCCTGTCCGGCACCGGCAAGGCAGGACGTCAGGATAAAATCTTTACCTCGCAATTGTGGGTGGGGCCTAATTCCGTTTTTACGGTGCAGGCCGAAATCATCGGCGTGGCACATGACTCTGCGGATGCCTCCTTTGCTCAGATCCTCAAAAGTATCGTGAAAAAAGAGGGAAAACAGCTCCCCAAGCCTGAGCCTGCCGCCCCGATTAATTAAGCCAGTGCCTTTAACCTGGAAACCATGGCAAAAAATCCATTGCGGCGATTGGGGGATAAATTATCCGACAATCCCATGCGGTTAAATGCCGCTTCGATATCCATGGATTTAATCTCCTCTGCGGTTTTATCCTGAAAGGCAGATAGCAAAACCGCCACCAATCCCCGGACAATATGGGCATCGCTATCAGCGATGATATGGTACCTGCCGGATTCATGTCGGCGGGCGACCATCCACACACGCGATGTACAGCCCCGCACAAGTGTATCTTCGGTTTTCAGCTCCTCTTCCATCGGGGGCAAATCCTTGCCCAGATCGATGAGATATTGATAGCGTGCCTCCCAGTCATCCAACAGGGAGAAATTTTCTATAAGGTCGGTTAAAGAAGGGATCATCGCGTCTTTACGAAAAATTTACCAAACGTTAAGATGTTGAGAGCATTGATAGAGTATAATGAAAGAATATGCCACCGGTTTGATGATGGGGACTTGCCAGAACCGAGACTGGTGGCTAGTTTGATAAGAAGATTCTGTATTACAAAGCAAAGCCAGAAGGCGGTCAGGTCACATGAGCAAAACGGAAAAAACAAGCGGCGATAGCAAAAACACCCTTTACTGCTCGTTCTGCGGTAAAAGCCAGCACGAAGTCCGCAAGCTGATTGCGGGTCCGAATGTGTTTATCTGCAACGAATGTGTTGAGCTTTGCATGGATATTATCCGCGAAGAAGATAAAACACAGCTCGTGCGCTCTGGCGAAGGCGTTCCCGCCCCTAGCGAAATCAAGGCTGTTCTGGATGATTACGTGATCGGCCAGGATCGCGCGAAACGCGTGCTGTCGGTGGCCGTTCATAACCATTACAAACGCTTAGAACATGGCGGCAAAGAAGCCGATGTGGAACTGGCGAAATCCAACATTCTGCTGATCGGCCCCACAGGATGCGGAAAAACTCTTTTAGCACAAACACTGGCACGCATTATTGACGTGCCATTTACCATGGCGGATGCCACCACCTTAACCGAGGCTGGATATGTGGGCGAAGACGTTGAAAACATTGTTCTGAAACTGCTTCAGGCGTCGGATTACAACGTAGAACGTGCCCAGCGCGGCATTGTGTATATCGATGAAATCGACAAAATTTCCCGCAAAGGGGATAACCCGTCTATCACCCGTGACGTCTCAGGCGAAGGGGTTCAGCAGGCTTTGCTGAAACTGATGGAAGGCACGGTTGCGTCTGTGCCACCTCAGGGCGGACGCAAACACCCCCAGCAAGAATTCCTGCAAGTGGATACATCCAACATCCTGTTTATCTGCGGGGGGGGGGCATTCGCCGGGATTGAAAAGATCCTGTCAAACAAGGGGCGAGGCACCACCATCGGCTTTGGCGCGGATGTGAAATCCCCCAATGACAAAAAAACGGGTGAACTTCTGCGTAATCTGGAACCGGAAGATCTGCTCAAATACGGTTTGATCCCGGAATTTGTGGGACGTTTGCCTGTCTTTGCGACGCTCGAAGATTTGGACGAAAAAGCCCTGATCAATATTTTGACAGAACCCAAAAACGCTTTGGTTAAACAGTACCAAAAATTGTTTGATCTTGAGGGGGTTAAGCTTGAATTCTCAGACGAAGCCTTAAGCGCGATTGCCAAAAAAGCCATTGAGCGCAAAACAGGCGCACGCGGCTTGCGATCCATTTTGGAAACCATGTTGCTGGATACAATGTTCGAAGTGCCGGATAAGGATGACATTGAAAAAGTCATCGTATCCAAAGAAACCGTCGAAGATGGCAAACCACCAGTCTATGTGTACGCCGACTCTAAAAAGAAAAAGTCATCCAAAAAAGATGACAAGGAAATAGAAACCGTCGCCATTTAACATCTTGGGGGGCATATGGCTACACGTCCCAGAGTTAAAATATCGCCTGATAAAAAATATCGTCTGATCACAAGGTCCGATATGGATGGGCTTGTCTGCGCTGTTTTGCTGAAGGAACTGGATATCATTGACGATATTTTATTTGCGCACCCTAAGGACATGCAGGACGGTCTGATTGATGTAGGTCCGGACGATATCACCACGAACCTGCCCTATAATGCGGATGCGTATCTGGCTTTTGACCACCATGCCAGTGAAATGAACCGGGTCAAAGGCAACCATGAAAACCACGTCATCAACCCCGACGCCCCCTCAGCCGCGCGTGTTGTATATGATTATTTTGGCGGCGCAGATGCGTTTCCGGATATTTCCGAAGATATGATGACCGCCGTGGACAAGGCGGATTCAGCTTCGTTTACCAAGGATGAAATTCTAGATCCTCAAGGATGGGTCTTATTATCCTTTATCATGGATGCCCGCACCGGGTTGGGACGGTTCCGGGATTTCAACATCTCTAACTATCAATTGATGATGAAATTAATTGATGCCTGCCGGGAACACAAATCTATTGCTGCTATTATGGCCTTGCCTGATGTACGAGAACGGATTGATTTGTATCACGAACAAAAAACAAAATTTAAAGACCAGCTGGAGCGCTGCGGCAAAGTACACAAAGATGTTGTTGTCATTGATCTGCGCAACGAACAAACCATCATGGCGGGCAATCGTTTTATGGCCTACGCTCTTTATCCACAATGCAACTTGTCAGTGACTGTTATGTGGGGCAAGAATAAACAAAATACCGTTGTCGCGGTGGGGAAATCTATCCTGAATAAAACATCACCCCTGTCCGTGGGTCAGCTCATGCTTAAATTCGGGGGCGGCGGTCACGATGCCGCCGGCACCTGTCAGCTCCCTAACTTGAAGGCGGATGAACAAATCGCCGATATCTTAAAACACATCACCGGATAATCTTTTTGATACGCCCTTGCCCGGGTAACACATACCCCCTATTTTAAAGGGCATGTCACAAGCCCCCCTTATTGTTTGGTTCCGCCAGGATTTGCGTTTATCGGATAACCCCGCGCTGATCGAGGCTGTTAAAACCGGCGCGCCAATCCTTCCCCTATATATTCTGGATGATGTCCATGCCGGGGAATGGAAGATGGGCGGCGCTTCACGCGTTTGGCTTCATCATTCACTTTCGTCTTTGAATACGTCACTGAAGGGAAATCTTTGGGTAACGTCAGGATCTGCAGACCGTGTCCTTACCGATCTCATCACCCGAACCGGAGCTATGGGTGTTTATTGGAATAGATGCTATGAACCCTGGCGCGTAACGCGAGATACACAGATTAAAAAAATTCTGGAATCCTCGGGGAAGGAGGCCAAATCATTTAATGGATCTCTTTTGTGGGAACCTTGGGATGTCCTGAAAGACGACGACACCCCCTACCGGGTCTTTACCCCTTTTTTCCGAAAAGGATGTCTATCAAAGGCAGAACCCAGAACCCCGCTTCCCGCCCCCGCTTCGATGTCTTTTCATTCAGGCAAAGATACTCGGACAACAATAGACAGCCTGAATTTACGCCCCACAAAGCCAGCTTGGGATCAAAATATGACCCCCTGGGACATAGGTGAAACGGCGGCGCAAAACCGTTTAAAATCGTTTCTGGCAAACGGGCTTAAAGATTATAAAGAGGGACGCAACATCCCCGCCGGGCATAATGTGTCGCGTTTATCCCCGCATATACATTTTGGTGAAATTTCGCCCCATCAGGCATGGCACGCCGCCAAACAGTTCGGGATTGCCCATGGGCTTGAAAAAGATCTGGATCATTTTTTGTCCGAATTGGGCTGGCGCGAATTTTCCCACAGTCTGCTCTATCACTTCCCGACCCTGCCCCGGAAAAATTTCCAGCCTCGATTTGATTCGTTCCCCTGGCAGGATAACCCTGAATATTTAAAACGTTGGCAACAGGGGCAAACCGGATATCCCATTGTCGATGCCGGCATGCGCGAACTGTATCAAACCGGGTACATGCATAACCGGGTGCGTATGATTGTAGGGTCTTTCTTGGTCAAGAATCTGTTGCTTCATTGGCATCACGGTGAAGATTGGTTTTGGGATACGCTCTATGACGCTGACCTTGCCAATAATTCGGCCAGCTGGCAGTGGATCGCGGGGTCAGGCGCCGATGCCGCGCCCTATTTCCGCATCTTTAATCCTGTGACCCAGGGAGAAAAATTTGACCCCGAAGGCATATATGTTCGTCAATATGTGCCCGAACTCGCCTCTCTGCCGATTAAATACCTCCACCAACCTTGGGAGGCGCCGCCGATAATCCTCTCAGGGGCGGGAATCACATTAGGTAAAAACTATCCCCATCCGCTCGTCGATCACAGCAAAGCGCGCGATATCGCGCTGAAAGCCTTTGAACAGACGAAGAATCCCACATAGAATCCCTCCCCATGAGAATTGCCATTATCGGTGCAGGGATTGCAGGACTATCGGCGGGCTGGTTGCTCTCCCCTGCGCATGACGTGGTGATTTTTGATCAGGAACATGCGGCGGGTGGCCATGCCCGCACCCTGACGATGTCTGGACAGCCTCCGATTGACATGGGTGTTCAGGCTTTTCACCCGCGCGGATACCCCAACTTGATGGCGTTTTTGTCGTATTTGCAGATACCCACAGTACCATCCGACGTGTCTTTTAGCGTATCTGCAGGACGTGGAAAACTGGAATACACGATTGATAATTTATATGTTCATAAAAAAAATCATCTTAATCGTGATTTCATTTTAATGGTACGTGAAATGAAACGCTTTCACCACGAAGCCCCTCAATGGTTAGAGCGTAAAGAACCCAACATGAGTTTGGGCATGTATCTTAAGAACAACAAATATTCAGAAGGATTTATTCGGGATTATATCTTACCTGTAACCGCGAGCATGTGGAATGTCGGCGTCACCGAAATTCGAAAAATGCCGGCGCGGCATGTATTTCGCACCATGAAACTTCATGGGTTCTTAATCCCCAAAGATCAACAGGAGTGGTTATCAGTTGATCAGGGCACCCAAACTTATATGGCCAAGTTGGCGGAGATTTTAAAAAATAATATTTATACCGATACCGCCATTCTATCCATCTATCGCCGTAAAACGGGCATTGAAACATCGGACAAGCGCGGCAATATCGGCCATTTTGACAAGATCATTTTTGCCTGCGGCGCAGATCAAGCCCGGCGATTACTTCAAGACGCCACAGATCAAGAGAAATCAATGCTGGAATCTGTGCCGTATATTTTATCCAAGGCCTATTTGCACCAGGATAAATCATTTATGCCGCAAGATATGTCGGCATGGCGGGGTGGGAATTATCTGCATTCGACGCGTGATGGGAAAATTTGTGTGACGTACCATCTCAATAGACTTCAACCTTGGCTGGGCCAGGATAAAAAAAATAATTATTTCCTGACATTAAATCCGCCTCGGGAACCTAAGCATATCCTTAAAGAAATCACTTATTCACATCCGGTCTATTCCGGGGAGACCTTGAAAGGATGGAAAACACTTAAATCCATTCAAGGTAAACTTAATACATTTTATTGCGGCGGGTGGACAGGCATGGGATTTCACGAAGACGCACTGGTTTCCGGTTTGACCGTGGCTGAACTCATCGGCCCCCATACGCGCCCATGGTCTGCCCCCGATGTCTCCCTCGCGGCCAACAACTGCACGCCTGAGGTCACGGCATGAGAATTCTTCCCCCCGCCTTAAAACGCGGCGACACGATTGGTATTATCGCGCCCTCAAGTCATATGGACAGAGCTCACGTAGCCCCGGCCGAAGATATGTTGGCGCACGCAGGTTTCTCGCTCGCCTTTCATCCGCAAACCTTAGAACGACACGGGCAGTTTGCAGGAACTATGCAGGATAAAATCCAAGCCGTGCATGACAATTTTACCAATCCCAACATCAAGGCCATCATATGCATGTTAGGTGGAAATGGGTCGTTACATCTTCTGGATCATCTCGATTATGGCCTGATACAAAATAATCCTAAAATTTTCATGGGCTTTAGTGACTCTACCGCCCTGTGTAACGCCATCACCCACTGCACGGGTCTGGTGACCTTTCATGGCTCAACCCTTAGCCGGTTTCATAAAATCAAAGATGTCTGGCAACAACAGACGCTTTCTTTGCTCATGAATAAGACCTCGTCCTTTGACCTGCCGGGCAGTGTTTTTTTGCAAGGTAATCATATGTCTGGCGAATTGATTGGCGGAAATTTGAGCGTCTTTCAGGCCTTGATCGGAACGCCGTACCTCCCCGACCCGTCTGGCCGCATTTTATGTCTGGAAGATACAGGTGATCACCTCTCACGCTATGACCGCATGATGGGGCATCTTCGCTTATCAGGTTATCTCTCACAACTTTCAGGATTGATGATTGGGCAATTTTTAAACACACAGGATAATCCAGATCGGCCGTTCGGATTTTCAATTGAAGATATTATCCGCGAGCATACATCGGGCTTGGACATCCCCGTTCTCATGAACGCACCTTTTGGGCATGGGGACGATCTGCCTGCCCTTCCTATCGGATCACCTGTGGCGATTGACAGTACCCAACTGACACTCCTCTCGTCTCTCGTCCAGTAGTCTCACACATAAAAATCATTGCACTCGTGCCAAAAATCGGCCAGATAAAACGCCATGACCTTTGTTGTGACCGATGTCTGTATCAAGTGTAAATACACGGATTGCGTAGAAGTCTGCCCCGTAGATTGTTTTTACGAGGGGGAAAACATGCTGGTCATTCACCCGGATGAATGTATCGATTGCGGGGTCTGTGAGCCGGAATGCCCCGTGGAAGCCATCATCCCAGATACCGACAAACGCGCCGAGGCTTTTCTGGAGCTGAACCGGGAATACGCCACGAAATGGCCGGTCATCACAAAAGCCAAGCCCCCCTTGCCCGAAGCACAGAAGTTTAAAGATAAGAAAAACAAGCTAAATGAAGACTTTAGTCCGCTTCCTGGAAGTGGTGATTGAAGAAATAATATTCATAATAATTAAAATCATAGTTGAAAATTAACGAATTTTTAAGTATACTGTCTTCCTATCGGTGAGACAGATAACGGTATAAATTGGGTGAAAAAAGACGTCAACGTCTTGAAATATCATCTTTTTATAATAAATACATATCGGCTTTTGATATCCTCGACTGATAATATTACGTAAAAAGTGCATTAGATTTTTCTGATGGACAGGGAATTTTTCGAACAAAAGTAAACAATAACCAGAAAAGAGGAAGGTAACAGACGATGGCTGACAATGATAATTTCCGTAAAGGTGAATATGTTGTGTACCCTGCCCATGGCGTGGGCATGATCGAAGGGGTGGAAACGGCGGTCATTTCCGGGATGGA
>CAZZGO010000050.1:0-3430 GCA_964654245.1 uncultured Pseudobdellovibrionaceae bacterium
TTGATCTGCCGATTGTGGGCGATGCGGGCAAAGCCACCAAAGCCTTGCTGGATGTCTGGCAGAAAAAGAAATGCATCGCTGATGCGCCGTCTCTTCAATCCTGGTGGAAACAAATTCAAGCCTGGCGTGATATCAAATGCCTGTCATACACCCAGTCATCGGCCGTGATTAAACCCCAATACGCGCTGGAGCGGCTCAACGCCCATCTGCAAAAATCTGGACGGGATGTCTTTATCACGACCGAAGTCGGTCAACACCAGATGTGGGCGGCACAGTTTCTGCCCTTTGATAAACCGAACCGCTGGCTCACCTCAGGCGGTCTTGGCACCATGGGCTACGGGCTTCCGGCGGGGATTGGCGCGCAAATTGCCAACCCAGACGCGCTCGTCATTGATGTGGCCGGCGAAGCGTCCATCTTGATGAACATTCAGGAAATGTCTACCGCCGTTCAATTCAAATTGCCGGTTAAAATCTTTATTCTGAACAATCAATGGATGGGGATGGTGCGCCAGTGGCAGGAACTACTGCACGGGGAGCGTTATTCTCATTCTTACACCGACTCTCTGCCGGATTTCGTGAAACTGGCAGAAGCATACGGGGGCATCGGCCTTCGAGCCACAACGCCAGATGAGCTGGATGATGTCATTACCCAGATGATGACCACCGACAAGGTCACGATCGTCGATGTGCGCGTCTGCCAGAGCGAGAATTGTTTCCCGATGATCCCATCCGGTAAGGGTCACAATGAAATGATTTTGTCCGCCGACGCCAGCCAGTTCGACAAAAAATTGGTTTAAATCACTTTCGTTTATTAAAACGCGTCTTCAGGATCAGAGTATTGATGTGCCTGCCCTGGGGCGGGGGCGGCGTTTGGTTTGGCGTTGCGTTCTTTGGCAATCAACGTGTACATGGCCGGGGTCACAAACAGGGTAAATAATGTCCCGATCGTCATGCCCGACGCGATCACCAGTCCAATTGAAAAGCGGCTGGCCGCGCCCGCACCCGTTGCCATCAACAACGGCACCATGGCCACAATCATGGAGACCGCCGTCATCAAAATAGGGCGAAGCCGAACGGCCGACGCTTCTTCGATCGCCTCACGACGACCATATCCTTTTTCAATTTGAAGACTGTTGGCAAAATCCACCATCAAGATACCATGTTTGGAAATCAAGCCAATTAGCGTCACTAACCCGATCTGGGTATAGATATTGATACTGGTCATACCCGTGAAAGAGAGAATATTGAGGGGCAGAAGCGCGCCGAACATCGCAGTTGGCAATGAAATCAAGATAATGAGCGGGTCGCGGAATGATTCATATTGCGCGGCCAGCACCAGAAAGATGATGACCAAGGCAAAGGCAAAAATGACCAATAATGTGCCGCTTTCTTGTTTAAATTGCCGGGATTCCCCCTGGAAATCATAACTATAGCCAGCCGGGAAAATTTCCTTGGCGGTTGTTTCCAAAAAGCCAAGGGCTTCACCCAGCGTGCGTCCGGGGAAAGGCACCCCCTGAAGCGTGGCAGAATTTAACTGCTGGAACGTTGTCAGGGCATTTGGCTGAACGGAATCGCTTATAGATACGATATTAGAGAGCGGCACCAGATCACCCGATGCCGTGCGAATACGGTACTCATTAAGCCAATCTGACGACAGGCGGTAATCACGGGGCACTTGGGGGATGACCTGATAGCTCCGCCCGGCCAAAGAAAAACGATTCACATAGTTACCGCCCAAAAGTGTGGACAGAGATGTCCCGATATCCTGCATCGTGATCCCGAGCGAGTTAGCTTTGTCGCGGTCAATCGTCACTTCAATTTGCGGGGTCGTGAATTTAAGGTCACTATCGGTAAAAATGAACATCCCGCTTTCGGATGCTTTCATCTGAAGTTGGTTCAAAACGTCGGCCAGTTCTGTGAAACTGCCTGTCGTTTGAACCACGAACTGCATGGGAGGCCCGCCGCCGCCCGCGCTGGGCAGAGCTGAGGGTGAAAAGCTGAAAATACTGGCTTCTGGGATTCCCGATAATTTGGGCTGAAGTTCTTGAAGAATTTGTTTGCTGTTGCGAGTGCGTTCATCCCACGGCGCGAACAAAATACCGGCAAAAGCCTGTGTCACCCCGCCCGATCCATTAATCGTGAACACATTCTGTTTTTCAGGAATGGTGCTAAAGACATCGTTCAGTTTCAGCGTTGTATGTTCCAGATAATCCAGATTGGTATGATCCGGGGTTTTGACAACCGTGAATAAAACACCCTGATCTTCTTCGGGCGCGAGTTCTTGAGGGGTGGAGAGATACAGCACCACGGTCAACACCATGGTCGCCAATAAAATCACCACCGTCATGGCACGAAAATTAAGAGTCTTATGGAGTCTTCGTTGATATCTGTTTTTAAGCCTATCAAAAAAGCGGTTTAAGAATTTGGCAAATCCTGTTTCGTTATCGGACGCTCTCAGGAATTTAGCACACATCATGGGCGAAAGTGTCAGCGCGATAATGCCTGATACCACTACGGCACCCGCCAATGTAAAAGCAAATTCCTTGAACAACGCCCCTGTCAACCCCGTCGTAAAACCGATGGGGGCAAACACAGCCGCGAGGGTCAAGGTCATACCAATGACCGGCAGGGTAATTTCACGCGCCCCAATCAAGGCCGCGTCATAAGGCGTTTTGCCCTCTTCGATATGCCGGTAAATATTTTCAACCACCACAATGGCATCATCGACCACCAAACCAATCGCCAGCACCATAGCCAGCAATGTCAGAAGATTGATGGAATAACCCAATAACAACAAACAAACCATCACCCCAATCAAGGACAAAGGAATAGTAACAACCGGGATAAGGGTTGAGCGAATATTCCCCAAGAACAGAAAAATAACGATGATGACGATGATCGCGGCTTCAGCGAGTGTTTTGATCACTTCTTCAATCGAAGACCGAATGAATTTGGTTGAGTCATAGGCAATGGTTGCCTTTAACCCCACAGGCAATGCCGCCTGTATTTCAGGCAGAGCGGCACGAACATTATCAATGACATTCAGCGGGTTTGATGTAGGTGTCCCGTAAACTCCAATAAACACAGCCTTGAGCCCATCAAACAAAGAAGAGCTATCGGCACTCTGGGGCCCGAGTTCAATATCGGCGACATCTTTGATACGCACCAGCGTGTTATCTTGCGCCCGGATGACCAGATCCCCGAAATCTTGCGCATTATCAATATCCGTATTGACATTAATGCTGGTCTGAACAAAGTCACCTTTGATTTCCCCAGCGGCAGAGGTGAAGTTATTTTGTACCAAGGCATTATTAATGTCAGAAGCCGTCACCCCGCGTGCCGCCATGCGTTTAGGGTCAAGCCAAATGCGCATGGCAAATGTCTGCCCGCCCAGAATTTGCGCATTGCCCACACCCTCAAGTGTTTGAAG
>CAZZGO010000050.1:3530-5197 GCA_964654245.1 uncultured Pseudobdellovibrionaceae bacterium
GAGTCAATGGATTCAATTGTTCCGGTAAATACTTCACCCTTAAAGGCGTCCACGCTCACTGATATCTCCAGACCCGTCGCAATCTGGTTTAAATATTGCTCTGATATGGTAAAATCAGCATATACAGGATCAAGTTGTTGAAGCGTCACCAGTGTTTCGCCGGGAGATACATATTGGCCTAAATTGACTTGGCGAATGCCTAACTTACCATCAAAAGGTGCTAGAATTTTCTTTTTTTCAATACTAGCCTTGATACGGGCAATATTGGCCATCGCCACGTCCCGAGAGGCCAGTGCCTGATCATAGGCCGCCTTAGATGCATTGCCACGTTCCGATAAGGCTTTTTTCCGTTGCAGTTCCATTTGCGCCGCGCGCAGTTCGGCATTAGCAGATTTTAAATCCGCCTGCTCTGTATCATCATTCACCGTGATGATCGGTTGACCTTTGACGATATCCTGACCGGATTCAAAAAATATTTCCTGAACGACGCCGCCCGCTTCGGGGGAAATATCGGTACCTTTGACGGGCGTCAACGTTCCGATGGATTTTAACTGAGACGACCAGTTTTCAATCTTTGCCGCGTCCGCGGAAATGGTGACCGGGGGTTGCCCACCCGCCGTGATGAACCCCTTGATCATCTCAGGTTTCATCACAAATTGAAAATAGGCAAAACCGCCGATGAGCGCGGTCAGCAATGCCAGAACGATAATAAGAATGATATGGCGCATGTTACCACGATATAAGGTATGGATTGCATTAAGTCGAGGGACACCTACTAAAATTTATGGAATAAGGGCTTCCGTAAAATCAAGAACCCCGGCATGTGCCAAAAACCCGGGGTTTTCCCACGTCCCGCCCCCGCCATAGGTCAAGGCTTTGCCGAACATATCGGTCAACACCCCGCCCGCGGAGCGTAAAATGATATCCCCAGCCGCCGTATCCCATTCACAGGTGCGGCCAAACCGGGGATATAAATCAGCTTTGCCCATAGCCACCAGACAGATTTTTAGAGAACTTCCACGTTTCACTAGTTTTTCAACTTTGAGGGACTCTAAAAATTGATCCAGTTTAGGGCGCGCGCCTTCGAACCGGCTGATGGCTACGGTTAATCCGGCAGACGGCGGTTTTCGAACCCGGATATTTTTTTCGGTATCTGCGTCTTTATTCCACCGGATTGCCGTCCCCGCACCATAACCAGCAAACATTTCACCCAGTGCTGGGGCATAAATCACCCCCAGCACAGGCATATTCTGATGAATGAGCGCAATATTAACCGTGAAATCTTCGCCGCCTTGGACAAATTCCCGGGTGCCGTCCAGCGGATCCACCAGCCAGAAATAAGGATGTATCTGAGTATCCATCACCTTACCCGCTGAGATGGCTTCTTCTGCCACCACGGGGACATCCGGCAAGATTTCACGCAGGGCTTTTTCAATATAGATTTCGGCCTCTTGATCCGCTGGCGTGACGGGGGAACCGTCATCTTTGATGTCATGCGCACAACCAGAAGGATCATAATGCGTGAGGATCATCTCTCCTGCATCATGGGCAATACGGCGTACCATATTGCACAGCGCGGCCGGGTGGGACAGAATTTTTGATTCCATGATTATAAATCCTTTTCATGCCCGTGTGCCGAAACGGCACTGGCATGTTGTTCAATATAG
>CAZZGO010000050.1:5297-7964 GCA_964654245.1 uncultured Pseudobdellovibrionaceae bacterium
GCATCGGCCATCAACCCCGCCACTTCACCCACACGGCGAATATTTTCAGTCCGGTCAACCGCCGAAAAACCTAAATCTGCATTTAACCCATGACGCACATTATCGCCATCCAGCACATAGACCGGATAATTTTTTTCAAACAAAATCCGTTCAACCGCCATGGCCAGTGTTGATTTTCCGGCACCCGATAACCCCGTGAGCCAGAATACAGACCCGCGATATCCGCTTTTTTTAAACCGCATATCGTGGGTGACCGGATGTGACACTTTATAGACATGGGGTGAGATACTTTTCGTGCCGTGGCTTACGGGCGTCAGACCGTTCAGATTAATCAATCCGGCCGCCACAATATCCCCGTTATCTTCAATCACGGCCCGTCCTAAACGCACGTGCCCCGTAAACGGATCCAGCGGCAGGGGGTCACGCAAGGTCAACACAACCTGACCCGCCGCGTTTTTAATAAGTTCTGATTGATCTGGTTGATCTTGACCTGTTTGTGTGTCGATCACACGTTCAATCGCGTGAACGGTGGCGGGGGTTTCGCTGAGCCCTGTTCGGAAAAGATAGATCTGCCCCACGCGTAAGGGCTGATCCGACAGCCACAGCAGGGACAACCGGACATGATCCCGAAGTTGAGGCGCGTCCTGCACAAGGGCACCAACATGTCCACGCTCCACGAAAATACGATCTTCGAGTGTGATCGCCACAGATTGCCCGTTCTGCACAGACGTAAGATTTTTTTGATCTGGCCAGACTTTTATTTCCTGCATACAGGACACTTCACCGCCGGGCTGAAATATCAGTTTGTCTCCGATATGCATTGGCTGACCTTCGGCGCGTCCAGCCAGATACCGAACACCCCCCGTGCGATATATATCCTGCACGACAAACCGCGGCGGGTGTGAATCATCCCTTTTTTGCGCAGGGATTTGATCAAGTGCCTCGATCAAAGTCTGACCCAGATACCAATCCATATGACTGCCGCGATGTACCAGCATATCCCCTGCGTGGGCGGCGACGGGGATCATCCCAAGCGGCACCAACCCTAACGTTATCATCATATCGCTAGCTTGTTTTGAGATGTCATGAAAAACGGCCGGGCTATAGTCTATCCGGTCCATTTTATTGATGACCACCATCACGCGTGTGATCCCCAGAAACGACAGCATGACCATATGTCGCCGGGTTTGTTCCTGCAGACCTTCGGAAGAATCAATCACCAGAAGGGCGATATCTGCGTGCCCGGCACCTGACATCATATTTTTTAAAAATTCACGATGCCCTGGCGCATCAATAATGACATAGCGCCTTTGAGCCGAATGAAAATGAAGATGGGTAACATCAATCGTTACGGCTTGATTTCGTTCCGCCTGAAACGCATCCAGAAGATACGACCATTCAAACGGCACGCCACGTGCGTGGCATATTTTTTCAATCTCTTCTTTTTTACCATCCACCAAAGAGCCTGAATCATGCAATAAACGGCCAATCAAAGTTGACTTACCGTGATCGACATGTCCCACGATCACCATATGGAGGGGGGGCTGTTTCAGGTAAGTGATGCATCACATATATCCTTGCGTGCGCAGTTGTTCAAAACTGTCTTCTGTTTCCTGATCCATGGATCTGCCCGCGCGTTCTGCCACGCGTGTCAGTTTTAATTCGGCAATCACATCATCGATATCCCGGGCATGGCTCTCAACCGGGAAAGTAATGTTTTTTTCACCCAGCGAGCGATATCGCTTGCCGCCGCGAGCAAAATATAAATCACACACAGGAATTTTTTCGGCCTTGGTATATTCCCAGATATCCAGTTCTGTCCAATGAAGCAAGGGGTGTATCCGCACATGGCCTTTATCAGGATAGGCGGCAGAATACATATCCCACAGTTCGGCCGGCTGGTCTTTGTAATCCCATGACCCGTCAGATCGGCGCGGGGAAAAAACACGCTCCTTGGCACGCAATCCCTGCTCGTCACGGCGAATACCGCACAAAATACCTTGATAGGATTCTTGTGCCAGCAAAGTCTTTAACCCTTCGGTTTTACGCATGGCAGACCGCGTGGCGGGAGGAAGTTTAGGATCAATTTGATCCAGCGGGGGACATGGGTGATTGATGATCGGTAACTGCCAATCCGTCACCAGACGGTCTCTGAACGCATACACCTCGTCCATTTCCATACCAGTATCAAGTAACACAAGCGGAAAGGGTACGCGCCCCAAAAATGCTTTTCGTACCAACCACAGCATGGCTGTTGAATCCTTACCGATCGACCAGAGCATCGCCAGTTTTCGCACACGCGCATAAGCTTCGCGGATGATGAAGATGGATTTTGATTCCTGTTCTGCCAGATAGGGAGACATCGGCACGGTCTTAAGACACTTTTTTCAATGTCTGTTTTTTTGACGCCATGACCGCCGCCCGGCCAATGGAGACGTAATCAAAACCAGCCTGTTCCACTTCGGCAGGTTTATAAATATTACGAAGGTCGATTAATCTTCTTGTTTTCATGATATCTGCCAGACGGTCCAGATCCAGCGCCCGGTATTCATTCCATTCCGTGATAATGACTAGCGCATCTGCATCTTTAGCCACAGCATAAGGATCGTCTTGCCAATCGATATTCTTCAGTTCTTTTTCGGCCTGTGTCCTGGCGATGGGGTCATG
>CAZZGO010000050.1:8064-11439 GCA_964654245.1 uncultured Pseudobdellovibrionaceae bacterium
TCGCACAAATTGGCAATCTCATTGATAAAGGTAATCTTGGTCGCCAGAAAGGCGTTGGCCGCATATTTGGTAATCTCGGCAGATTCAGGAGACATGAACGACATCGGTGTTTCATTCAAAAAGAGGGGTCGATAAAGGTTTTTCATCACCTCGGCGGCACGCGCGCTATCGGCACCGATCACGACGCGATCAGGGCGCATGAAGTCATTGATGGCAGATCCTTCGCGCAAAAATTCCGGGTTGGAAACGACATCAAAATCAGCATCAGGCCGCGCCTCGGCGATGGTCTTGGCCACAGCCCGCGCCGTTCCGACAGGCACTGTGGATTTGTTGACGACGACGACATAGCTCCGGATATGTTTAGCAATGTCACGGGCGGCATCATGCACATAGGTGAGATCGGCATGGCCATCCACTTTTCGGGTGGGCGTGCCCACGGCAATAAAGACCGCATCGGCATTAACCATGGCTTCGCCCAGATCCGTGGTAAAAGACAGGCGTCCTGCCTTCGTCTGTTTGGCCACAAGGTCTTCCAGTCCGGGTTCATAAATGGGGATTTCACCTTGGTTAAGACGCTTTATTTTGTTGGTATCCGTATCCACGCAGACAACATCCACGCCAAATTCGGCAAAGCACGCGCCGGAGACCAACCCCACATATCCCGTACCCACAACCGCGATTTTCATACTTATTTTCCTCGTGTTTAAGACGATTAATCTGTCCGCACCGTAGCGGATTTACAGACAGGGCAAAAGATATTTTATATCCCTGTTTTGAAAGGTTTTCTTTAACTTATGGCCTGTATTCTGATAGGCTTAATCCCATATCACCAGATTCGAAAGGAATTTTGTCACTCATGGCCAAAAGCAACGAACAAAAGGCGGCAACATCCCCCCAACTTCCGCTGTTCTATCAAAGCCCTGCCCCCCTTGATTCCAAGGCACATCGCGATCTGGGCTTAAAAAAGAATTTTGGGCTTTCCTTCACCCGGCAGGTCAATGCTGTTCCGGTCAACCTGATTGAAATGCCCCAAATCTGCCACGTCTATCCAATTGCTTTTTCGCCAGACGACAATGCCACCCCCGTGGCTATTTTGGGTCTGCGGGATAATGAGAACCTGTTTTTGGATACTAAGGGTGAATGGCTCGAGGATACCTATATCCCCGCTTATATTCGCCGCTATCCGTTTATTTTTTCGGAAATGCCAGGATCGGATAACCTCTCCTTATGTATCGATATGGTTGATACCGTGACCGAAAAAGGGGGCGAGCAGAAATTCTTTGATGCCGAGGGCAAACCGACTCAACTCGCGCAAAATGCTCTTGAATTCTGTAAATCTTATCATGCCGCCGCCCAGCACACGATTGCCTTTTCCCGGGCACTGGCCGCATCGGGCTTGCTGGTGGAACGTCAGGCCGAAATCAATGTCGCCAAGGGCAAGAAAATTAACTTTTCGGGTTTCCGTATCATCGATGAGCAGAAGTTATCGGCGCTGGATGATGCCACCTTTACCGACTGGCGGAAAAAAGGCTGGATTCCCTTCCTTTATGCACATTTATTTTCCGGGGCACAGTGGCAAAGATTGACTCGGCTGTTAAACGGGCGTATGTAAAATAGATCATCACAACCTGAAATGAACATAAAGGGGAATATGAGTCATGGCTAAAGTAGGAGCACAGCGCGCCGCTGAGTTGACCGGTCGTTCCAAATCCACCATTCAGCGCGCCATGAATAATGGCAAATTATCCTTCGAAGTGGATGGGAATGGTCGGCGTCTGATTGACGTGTCCGAACTGGATCGTGCGTTCGGGTTAGAACCCCAAGGACAAACCACCACCACCAACCCTACATCTTCTGCTGGGGTTGAAGCCGAAATCAAGCGTGCCGCGGACATGATCGAGATGGAGCGTCTTCGGATGAAGATCAAGGCGCAGGAAGACCAGATGGATTTACTGCGCGAACAGATGGAAGATTTGAAAAACCAGCGCGATCAGTGGCAAAAACAAGCCCAGCAGGTTTTGATCACCAGCCATTACAGCCAGCAACAGGCCGAAGAACTTAAAGAAGAAATCCGCCAGCGCGATGAACGCGCCCGGGCACTTCGTCAAAAAGCCCTTGAAGACCGTATGAAAAAAATGAAGGGGCAGAATGAGAACCAGCAAGCCATGCCCACAAACACATCTGCTGGCACCCAAAATCCCACGGCATTTGATTTCCAGTCTCTGTGGGCGAAAATCAAGGGCGGTAAAGCAGCTTAAAAAAAGAACCCGGGCGACGAACTTCTGGCTTATTTTTACCCAGCCCCCACCTGTGATAGAATAAAAAGCATGAAGATATTTTTTCATGCTTTTTTGTTGGCTTTTAGCTGGCTCATTACCTATCCGGCGCACGCCGAATTGCCGCGTGATAGTTATTATTTCATGCTGGACGATGGTAAAATGTCGCCGGAAGAAATGGATGAGGAAGCCATGGTCGTCCATGATTTATGTGCCGGGCACCTCACCCAAAGACATTATTTTAATTGTGAATGTATCGCGGGTGCTTTTCGGCAGATCCGGGAAAAAGACGGTCCCATGCGCCCACAGGACGATATCGTCAACAGCCTGTTTCGAGGCAATACCCCCAAGGGGTGCGTGAATAATATTGAGATTGCCGGCGCACGATATGAAGATTGTTTAGGATATGTGAAAAGTTTTCGCCCGCGCGCCAAGGATAATGAGGCCTATTGTGCGTGTGTTGGACGTCATGCCGCCCGTCTTTTTTCGCGCAATCCTTTCTTAAGCATGGATTATATCGGAAAAGTATATGGCGACTCCCTTGACGCCTGCACCCAGCGGGATGGCAAGGGTAACCCTTTACCCCGCGTTAATCCTTAAATATTTTTCAAAGTCGTTTTAGACCATCGGTTCAAGATATGCTCTGGCCGTGGGCAGAATGTAAGACCGGTAATAATCCGATAGCGCAATGTACTCTGAAAAAAACCCGGCATCTTCAGACGTCATCTGTCCTTTGGCGGCATGTGCCATTCGGGATAGCATGTATCCGCCGGCCAAAATCCCCATGGCCTTTAAATACGGCACTGCCGCAAAGGCCGCCGATTCAGGGTCATTGACGGCCTTGTGCGCAATCCACTGCGTGGCGGACTTTAATTTATGGGCGGTTGGTGCCAAGGCCGAAAATTTTTCACTCTCCGTCAGAAAAGAGAGTGCTGTTGCCCCTTGGTCCCGTGCAATTTTGCGAAAGACCAAATCCATGGCCTGAATGCCGTTGGTTCCTTCATAGATGGGCAGAATACGCGCATCGCGATAAAATTGCGCTGCGCCTGTTTCTTCTATAAATCCCATACCGCCATGAATTTGAACCCCCATTGATGCC
>CAZZGO010000051.1:0-11361 GCA_964654245.1 uncultured Pseudobdellovibrionaceae bacterium
GTCTGTCAGAGCCGTTGTTTGCCCGCCCAGTTCAACATCAGTCATGCTTAGGTCTAGGGCGCTGAATTCCTGAATACCGATTTGTCCCGCGCGGTAGGCTCCGGCGACAGAGACATTATCCAGTATGATTTTACCTGACGCCAAAGTACCCGCATTGTGTCCGCGAATTTGAATGCCGTAATCTGCCTTTGTGCCGCCCAGATTGTTGTTTTCAACGCTCACATTCTTAATGGTTACGTCGCCATTGTGACGGAACGCCAGAACGTCCCCATCGCCTGCAGATGATCCGGGAGAGCCATTATTCAAGAAG
This sequence comes from uncultured Pseudobdellovibrionaceae bacterium, assembly GCA_964654245.1. Lineage (GTDB taxonomy): Bacteria > Pseudomonadota > Alphaproteobacteria > Micavibrionales > Micavibrionaceae > UWPOB-MICAV1. The sequence continues at coordinate 311 of CAZZGO010000051.1, forward strand.
GTGCTGTCTTGGATGTTCAAATGACCCAGATTTGTCTGATTGCCATCGCCGCCCACAGATACGCCATTGGTGCCGTTGTTGTTAAAGGCGGCGTTCGTGATTTTTAGTTCACCCAGAACAGTTGCGCTATCCACGTCGATGCCTGACTCAGTGGCACCGGAAAAGGTAAAGCCACTGACATTTATCTTTTTATCTGCGCCAATGTTTCCCGTGATACGAAGGCCATCGCCCGAAACGGGGTCAAGGGTGGTTGTGGCTGATCCGCTACCGATCAGGTCGAGTGCGTAATCCAGCAAAAGGGATTCTGCCCATGTTCCCGATCCTACTTTGATGGTATTGATGCCTGTTCCAGAGTTACTGATGGCATCAATCGCATTTTGAATGGTATTTGACGCCAAAGAGGCGCTAGAATCTTTATTTTGATTAATGGTAATGGTACCCGTACCCGATGTCAGCAGGCTGTTGGCCAGTGCCTGAAACCCACCTAAATTATTGATCTGGATATCGCCGCCCTTCACATTAATTGTGCCTGCCAGATTGATGAATTCGTCGTTGGCATCAATGGTGACGTCGCCCCCGTTCAGGGATATACCTGTATTTCCGGCTTTCATGACAAAATCATCGCCAGCCTCAGCGATAAAGTTACCGAGCCCCGTCGCCGAAACACCTGCGCCTGAATTGATATTGATATCGTTGATGGCCACCAGTTTAAACGTGCGAGCTGTGGACCAATTAATGGTTCTATTCAGTTCAATGTTTCCGGCTTGAAAACCAATAGCGGGGGTTGTGATTGTTGAATCCCCGAAAAAGGCTAACTGTGTTTCAATCAAGGCTTCCAGAACGGCACCGATGGTAATATTTAAAGGATCAACCAGCCATTCTTTGGTGGCGGCGATAAATGCCGTATCCCCAAAAGACACATCCAGGCCAGACGTTTCGATAAATCCTGTGCCGCTCTGTCCTTGCGCTGTCATGCGTCCAAATACCGTCAACGTATCATCCGCAAACGCAATAATATCTCCGGCATCGCTGGAAGAGTTACCATCAACTGTGATTTCAGATGTGCTCGTCAGTTCAATATTCTGGCCTTTCAGTTCAACTTTACCGCCCCCTACGCCAGCGGCGTCCACTTTGCCTGATACGGATACTTTGCCTTGAGATCCGCCCGAGAGAACAATCTTCCCACCTTTGACACTGGCGGAACCGGCATTCACCACGCCGGACATGTTGATGACATTATCGACAGCTTGTTTGGCCGCTTGCGCGGTCATGATGACCTGTCCCCCTTCGGCATTTATGGTACCTGAATTTTCAAGAAGCGCGTCCGCGACCTTGTCATTCACCGCAATTTCAATCAGGTTGTCGCCGTACAGATCGAGGGTTACCTTGCTTCCGCCAGCAAAGGCGACCTTGCCGAGTTTTGCATTGATCACACCGCTATTTGATACAAACGGGGAGACAAAAGCCGCAACCCCGGCATCAGCAACCGTCATCGAGCCTTGATTGATGATCTGGCCATTTCCAAAATTTGTAAATTCAAACGTGCCATCGCCGTCCGTTAAATCGGCATTGGACACATCACCTGTTGAGGCAATAATGCCACCAACATCAATGCGGGAATTGGCACCAAACACAACCCCATTACGATCAAGCACCATCACATTCCCGCCGGTTTGGCCGGTGAAATTACCGTTTGAATCCTTGAGGCGGGTATTCAGCGTACCCAGAATTTGTGTGGGGTCACTGCCTGCGGTCACGGCGCGCGCTACGAACAGAGAGCCACTGTCATTTTGCCCGATATTCACCGTCTGGCCGTTACCGATATTCAGGTTCGGGCTGTTTCCTACATATATGCCTGTATGCTGGTTGATATTCGTCAGGTTCGGGATGCTGGCGTCAATCGAGATGGACCCGGAAACAGTATCGAAATTTGTCCACGCATTTTCGGCGTGTGCCGCGTTCATGAGGGTCATCAAGCCGACAGCGGTCAGGGCTGTACTGGACAGTAATTTTTTCCCGAGACGGTAAGAGGCCTGGTGTTTCATGATGTGTCCTTTGTTTGACATGTGTTATTCCGTGTTTTTTTAACCTATCGCGGCAAAGTCATGTTATGCCGTTCGATCAGACGTTAATAATTTGTTAATAAATTGAGTTGCGATACCTTAGACCTAAAATCCGCATAAATACAAGACATATTAAGTAAAGTAAGATCAGCGATCACAAAAAAGAAATTTTATTATTTATGACAAAATCTGCCTGTTAAATATATAATTTATCTAATATTTAATCTTCCGCGCTTTAACCGGATATCGGGTTGCTATGCAGCCCTAAACACAGTATCTATAGAGAGCAATATAAATCCCATTCTGACAATTAGAGAAAATCCCGTCTGATGAAACACTTACTTATTTCGCCTAAGGTGCTTTCCCGCCTGACTATGTCCGCGGCTGTGTTGACAGGGTTGATGATCCCGGTGGTGGCGCAGGCTCAGATTGCCCAGCAGTCACGGATTGCGGATCCAGGACGGGTTCAAGAAGAATTGCGCCCGAGCTTGACCATTCCTCAGCAGACACCCGATATCGGTATCAAATCCATGCAGCTTTTGGGGGCACCGGCTGGGGCAGAAAATATTCGGTTTAATTTTGGCGGCGTGGACATTACGGGGGCGAAAATATACACCCCTGAACAACTGGCCTCTGTATATCAAGGTCAGATCGGACAAGAAATTTCTCTGGCGGATCTATATCAAATTGCCAACAATATAACGCTTAAATATCGGAATGATGGATATGTGCTGACGCAAGTCGTCGTGCCGCCCCAAACGATCGAAGGGGGCATCGCCCGCCTTCAGGTTGTCGAAGGTTTTATCAATAAAGTCACGGTTGAATCTCCGGCAGGTGAACCCGAAAGCGCGATGAAGCTGGTGCGTGAATATGCCAGCCAGATTGTCAAAGGCGAGGCCGCAAATGTGAAGGATCTGGAGCGGCATCTTCTCTTGATCAATGATCTGCCGGGTTTGGCGGCACGCAGTGTGATTTCCCCGTCGCCGGATGTTCCGGGGGGGGCAGATATTGCGATCATCGTCGATCGTGACCCGTTCGAAGGATTGGTCAGCATCGACAATTACGGAAGCCGCTATCTGGGGCCGGTACAATTGGGGGCTCAAGGTACGCTCAATTCTCCTTTTGGGATGAATGACTTTTTGACAGGTCAATTGGTTGTCGCACCGGGCAAAGGATATGAACTGGGCTATGTCGGCGCGGAATATGGTTTGCCGATTGGTTCATACGGCACCATCCTGTCTGCGCTGGTGAGTTATACGGATACCGAACCCGGACATGATTTGCGCCGCTTCAGTGTGGATGGGACATCCAAGTTTTTTAGCCTGAAGGCAGAGCACCCCTTCATTCGGAGCCGGGAAAATAATCTATCCGGCCGTTTGTCGTTTGATGCGCGTAATGCCAAAAGCGAAAGTCTTTTGTCCACGACAAAGGATCAGATTCGTGCTCTGCGGGCGGGCATGAAATTTGACTTCCTAGATCGCATGCTGGGTGCCGCCGTGAATACGGGCGATATCGAAGTGTCCAAAGGTTTGGGGGTTTTGGGTGCCAGTGATGAGCGAGATGCCAATCTCTCCCGGGCATTGGGGGATCCTCAATTCACCAAAGCCACCGCCGATCTTCAGCGTCTTCAGCGCGTGACGGACAGTGTCAATATTTTGCTCGGTGCACGGGGTCAGGTATCGGATGGCCCGTTATTGTCGTCTGAAGAATTTTCAGTCGGAGGCATCAATTCAGGGCGGGGATATGACCCTTCGGAAATTGTGGGGGATGAAGGGGTGTCGGGTAAAGTCGAACTCCAATGGAATAACCCGCTTGATTCCAACTTTATCGCGATGAAAAACTATCAGGTCTTCTCATTCTATGATGTGGGTAAGGTCTGGAATGATGATGCCACAACGTCATCTGATAAAAAACTTTCTCTGGCGTCGGCCGGGGCAGGGGTGCGCATGAATTTTGAACATGATATTGATGCGTCCTTCGGGTTTGCCGTGCCGTTGACCCGGGGAGTTCAAACCAAGGGTGGCGATACAGACACTCAATTTTATTTTAACCTGAATAAAAAATTCTAATTTTATGATACAGGATGTTTAAGCCCTTGTTATTCCTATGACAGGGGCTATATCCTTTTGTATGAAAAAATATATTCTGATCTTATCATTCGCATTAGGGTTAGGGGGATGCGCCGTGGGACATACGCCAGAGCCATCATGGAAAAGCGTTAAAAAAGACGGCGCGTTTGAGATTAGATCCTATGATCCCATGATCGTGGCCGAAGTGACCACCACGGGGCCTCGCAAAGAAGCCATCAATGACGGGTTCCGGTTATTGGCCGATTATATATTCGGCAACAACATATCAGCGCAGAAAATGGCGATGACAGTTCCTGTCACACAGCAACACAAAAACGATGCCAGTGAAAAAATTAAAATGACCGCCCCTGTGACCCAGCAAGAAACTGGGGAGCAGGATCAATGGCGGGTGCGGTTTGTGATGCCGGCTGAATTTACGATGGATACACTTCCCAAACCGAAAGACAGCCGCGTCAAAATTATTTCCGTGCCTGCGTATCAGACAGCTGTGGTTGTTTTTTCAGGGTTAAATTCCGATAGTAATTTGAATACACATCAAGATCAGCTCATGGCGTGGATTAAAGACAACAATTTAAAGATCAAACCTAGCGTCACGCCAACTTTTGCGTATTACAATCCGCCCTGGACATTGCCGTTCATGAAACGTAATGAGATCATGGTCACATTGGCACCTTGATCTGTGAGCCTTGTCAACGGATGACAGACATTATTCCGTCATCCGGCTCCACCAGCCTTTTTTCTTTTTCTCTGGGGCTTCGTTGACCACCTCATACTCACGCACAGGGGCAGGTGCCCGTTCAGTGGATGTCGCACGTGTCGCCCGCAAGGCATGTTCCGGTGCGGGGTCTTGTGTCATGGGTGCCGCACTCATCGCACTTTGTTCATGATAAGAAGGGCGATTAGACGTGTCTTCCCCTTCGGCGCGCGGCGCACGGCCACCTTGGTTTTGTCGCCCGCGTCCGCCGCGATTTCTGCCGCCGCGCTGACGGTTATTATTGTGACGACCACGATCCGGGCGTCCGCTGGGGTCGCGCCCCGCGTGAGAAGGTGGTGCCCCGCGATCATTCCCGGGCTGTGCCTCGTCATATTCCATGCCATCATCTTCGGCGGAACGCACATTACCGTTGATCTGGGTATCTAGCAGATCGGGGTCGATATCGCTATCGGCTGGACGCGTGTTGAAATCGTCCCGGTCTTGACCCGGCCGATCTTGTCCGTTTGACGCCTGACGATCCCGATTTCTGCCGCCTCTGCGACCCCGGTTCCGGCGTCCTCTGCCGTCTCTATTCTCTCTGTTCTCTCTGGCTTCGCCATGAGGCTCTCGCCCGGATCTATGACCCGAAGGCTCTTCATCATCGTTTGAAGACTCCAAAGAAGGCATGTTTTCGTGATCATGACTTTCTTTATCTTCCTCTTCATCAGACTCATCTGATTCCGCCAAGGCGGCCATGCGGCGAACTGATTCAATCCGCAGGCTGGATAATGGCACGGTATCATCCGTTTTGATAAAGATTTTAAGTCCGTAACGTTTTTCAATCTCCGCGAGCATTTGGCGTTTATTGTTCAGAATATACAACGCCACGGATGAGGGCAGGGTAACGGCCAATTCGCCAGCATTACCTTTGATCCCTTCTTCTTCCAGGGCACGAATGACCTTGATCGCGGCAAAATCCAGTGTGGGTACGCGTCCTGTGCCTTCGCAATGACTACAGACTTGAAACTGCATTTCCGACAGCGACGGATTGAGCCGCTGGCGCGAGAGTTCTAGCAAACCAAAGGATGAAATGCGTCCGACCTGTATGCGGGCGCGATCCGACGATAAGGCTTCGCGCAGTCTATTTTCGACCTTGCGGTTATTACGGCGGTCTTCCATGTCGATAAAATCGATGACGACCAAGCCGCCCAAATCCCGAAGGCGTAATTGGCGTGCCACTTCATCAGCGGCTTCAAGGTTGGTTTTCAGAGCTGTTTCTTCAATGTGGCGTTCTTTGGTGGACTTACCAGAGTTAACGTCCACAGAGACCAGAGCTTCAGTCGGGTTGATCACCAAATATCCCCCGGATCGTAACGTAACAGATTGTTTGCCGATATCGCCGATCTGGCCTTCGACGCGCCATTTGTGGAATAACGGCACGCGGTCGTCATAATGATGGACATTATTTTCATGCGACGGCATGAGCATTTTCATGAAATCGCGGGCGGTTTTGTACCCTTCGGTGCCGGACACATACACATCTTCGATATCCCGGCCATACAGATCCCGAATCGAGCGTTTAATCAGGTTGCCTTCTTCGTAAATCAGTGCCGGGGCGGAGGATTGGAGTGTCTCTTCACGGATTTGATCCCACAAACGCAAAAGATAATCGAGGTCTCGTTTAATCTCATCCTTGCTTCGGGTCACGCCAGCGGTACGCAAAATGACCGACATGCCTTCGGGTACCGATAGTTCCGAGAGGATTTCTTTCATTTTCCGGCGATCGGCAAAATTGGCAATCTTGCGGGAAACACCCCCGCCGCGCGGAGAATTCGGCATCAACACACAATAACGGCCGGGCAGGGACAGATATGTTGTCACGGCCGCGCCTTTATTGCCGCGTTCTTCTTTGCTGACCTGCACCAGCATGATCTGGCCGCGCTTGACGACCTCTTGAATTTTGTAATTACGACGCAAATTAAACCGGAAAGGACGGTCGCCTTCGACACCATCGCCGCCGACCATTTCAACGCGCGATGAATCAAGGTTACTGCGTCGGCCCCTACCCCGGTCTCGTCCCCGGCCGCGGCGAAAACGTCCATTGCCTTTACGGCCATCCCGGCCTGAAGAAGATTCAGGTGACCCGTTTTGGCCTTCCGTTTCTTCTGACTCAAGGGCGGATGATTCATCCGCGCCGGTTTCTTCAGATAAGGTATCCTCGGGGCGTTCTGGACGATCTTGATCTTCCGCGGCCTCGAATTCTGATGCGGCGTTCAGGGACAGAGATTCCGAAAAGGCTGCTTCTTGTTCATCCGTCAGGGGCTTATCTTCTCCCCCTACCTCGACAATGTCTTCTTCGTCATCGCTCTCATCTTCATCTGAGTCCAGATCATCGGCGCCATCAATATCGCGGTCTAATTCAATATCTGACATTTCTTCTGATTCTGCCGGAGAGGCGTGATCGTCCACTTCGGGGTTTTCATGCTGTCTTTGGGCATCGGCAAAGGCGCGTTCGGCTTCTTCTTCTTCGCGCGCCATGCGTTCCAGTTCTTCGGCCTGTGCGGCTAGCAAGGCTTCACGGTCAGCGATCGGGATACGGAAATAATCCGGGTGGATTTCTGAGAACGGTAAGAAACCGTGACGGTTTCCGCCGAAATTCACAAAAGCCGCCTGAAGCGAGGGCTCAACCCGCGTGACCTTGGCCAGGAAAATCGAACTTTTGAGCTGTTTTCTGACCTGACTTTCGTAATCAAAATCAACAAGGCGGTTTCCTTCGACGACCGCGACGCGTGTTTCTTCGGCATGCGTGGCATCGATGAGCATGATTTTTGTCATGATATATCTTTTCTGCCCGGGTCCGGTTCAAAGCCTCCGGCGACAAATCAAAGCTCAAAACCAGCCACATCAGGGCGGTAATGGTTGTTCGTTCTGTTGTCAGGAACATCAAAAAGCAGGAAATCGGCCAGACCGTGTGTCTTGGGGGCGGTTTTTGCGTGTCATAGGGCACACCGCATCAGACATCTTTTGAACATAATACCGGGTGGTTCCTAAAGGGGATAAATACCCGAGATTATGTCTTATGTTAATCTGCCGGAACATCCTACATTGTGTCCCGATCAACTGTCATGGCCTGCGAAACTTTGTTTAACCGATTCCTTTGTTATTAAACTTTATCGGTATTTTTTCACCTGCAAGGTCATAACTTGTCGCTAAAAAGACCTTACACATTCTGCTTGCCCTATACAATCTATTATTTTTCGCGCATGTTAGGCGCATGAGCGTTTCAGCCATTTTATCCCGCATTTTTATCTTATGTCATATCATGGCGCTATGTATGTGGCTAGGGGCGGCATGTACCCCGGTTCTGGCACAAACTCAGGAAATCACCGGGGCGCGCTTTGGGGTGCATCCAGAGAAAACGCGTCTGGTGCTCGACCTGAAGCACCCCAGCGAGTTCAGAGCTTTTGTTCTGTCCAACCCCGATCGTCTGATTGTGGATCTCCCTGAATTTCGGTGGCATGTAGAGCATGTTGACCCCGCGCCGGGTGCACAGATCCGGGAGTTGAGATCGGGGCTCCTGCAACCGGGTTATTCAAGGTTGGTGGTGGATTCGGCCGTGCCGATTCAAATGATGAACGCCTTCTTGATCCCTGCCCAAGGGGGGCAAGGGCATCGTCTGGTGGTTGATTTTAAAAAAGTGCCTCAGGCACAGGCCACGCCATCCCGTGTCTTTGGCCAATTAAAGATCGCAGGGGCAAATCCTGTGCAGGGTGGCTCTCCCCTACCGCCCCTGCCTGCCGCGAAACCGAATGCCTCTCAAGCCGATGTTATGCTGAACCCGGTCTCTCCGTCACGGTCAGGAGCAAAACAGGTCGTGGTCATTGATCCGGGGCATGGTGGGCAAGACCCCGGTGCCGTGGCGGCGGGCGGGATATACGAGAAAACAGTAACACTGGCGGCCGCTAAACAATTGAAACAAAAACTCGAAGAATCCGGGCGATACCGGGTTTTTTTGACCCGTGACCGGGATGTGTTCATCAAACTGGGCGACCGGGTCAAAATCGCGCGGAAGCATAAGGCAGATCTGTTTGTGTCTATTCACGCCGATTCCATTGATAAATCCGATGTGCGGGGCATGTCCATTTACACCCTGTCCAATACGGCTTCTGATGCCCAAACAGAAAGATTGGCCGCTCGGGAAAACAAGGCCGATTTAATTGGCGGCGTGGATTTATCCCATGAAGATAAGGACGTGGCCAATATCCTGATAGATCTCGTGATGCGTGATACGATGAATCAATCCAAATTTTTTGCCAACACCATTGTGGCTCAGATGAATAAGGCAGGGGTGAAAACATTGGAACGTCCCCACCGCTTTGCCGGTTTTGCGGTGCTCAAGGCGGCAGATATCCCCTCTGTCCTGATCGAAATAGGTTTTATGTCCAACCCCAAAGAGGCCAGAGCCCTGAATTCCCCGGAATATCGTCATAAAATCACACAAGCCATTCAGGCTGGGATTGATGCGTACTTTGATAAGGTGCAAAAAAACAACAAAAATTGATCTTGGGCGGGAAAATTCATCTTTTTTTAAAAAAGCCTCTTGATCTATCAGGCAAAATCTTGAAAAACAGTACCCAACGTTAGAGCCGTGTTCTCTTGTTTGGGTTCACAGCTTTTAATAAACACGTGTTTAACCTTCTAGAAGCATATAAGAGGAAATAAAATGAAAAAACTGATCGCTATGGTCGCTCTGCTGGGTTCTGTTGCCGCTCTGTCCGCTTGCGCTGGCAGTGGCTCTTCCACCCAGGATGAAACCCTGACACAAGCTCCTTACGCTGAAAACCGTACAGTTGGTCCGCAAGACGGCAACGTACGTAGCGCTGAGCCTGTATTCGAAAAACGTCAGGTTAAGTAAGCCTTTTAAGGTTTAGCTTTTTTAAAGACCGTTCAGGTTATCTGCCTGAACGGTCTTTTTTATTTTCTGATTTCAGGGCAGAATAATATCATGCACATCGTTCTTAAAATTCTTTGGCTGGTGATTGTTTCGGGATTAGGGGGGCTGGCCTTTGCGCTGACCGCCAATCTTTTAATTATGACGGGCGTTCTTGATCCGTCTTCTGCCCCGGATGGGTTTGGTCAGGAACTGACGTCGCAATCGGCCATCGTATGGTTGGTTTCTATCGGGGTAGGTGCGCTCTCGCTCGCGGTTCAATCCAGATGGCGATATGTTTTATTGTTGGCGCCGATTTATGCGCCCGCCCTATTTACCGTCATCTATGTAGTGATGAATGGTACCGGCGCGCCCGGGATCACGGCTGAATAAACGAAACCCCTTAATTATTCACGTTAAAATTATGTACCCGTGTTCGGGGTGCCGCAGATGAAGAAGCCGGTGTCACCTCACGTTTCGCAGGCACGTCACCTGCCGTGGGTGCTATTTCCTTTTTGGCTGGCTCAGATGGCGCAGGTCTCTTTTGCGTCTTGTCTTCGGGGGCAGGCAATTCCACCTCTTCATGTGAAGCACCGGCTTCTTGAAGCAGATATTTTAAATCATCTTTGACGCGTTGACCGGGTTGACGTTTCAAATCTAGAACAGGCACGGGGTATCCCGTATGTTCTTTAACGGCTTCCCTGACACTCTCCCAATCAATCAAACTGGCGTGCTGACCGGCTTTCTGGGTGATGCGCTTCATATCGGCTGTCGTAATCACGTAGTCAGTCAAGACGCCGTTTTCTTCGATGGCAAAAGATTGATCTTGCGTCGGGGCCACTTCGACATACATTTTATCATCGACCCATCCCACTTTCACGGGTTGATCGACGACAGTGACTTTTGTTCCGACGGGAACACGAGGATAAAGGTCAACAATACCCTCTGGATACATGCGGATACATCCTGAACTCACACGCCGACCAATACCGTAGGGTTTATCTGTGCCGTGAATGGCGATCTGGGGAAAGCCCAGATATAGCGCATGTGTCCCCATGGGATTATCGGGAGCAAAAGGTTTAATGGACATCGGCAGTTCTGGTTTTTCCTTGCGCATACGCGGCGTGGGCGTCCAAGTAGGACCATGGATTTTTCGGTTAACCGTGGTTTGCCCGAGCGGCGTGTTCAATCCTTCACGTCCGACGCCAATTGAATAACTGAGCGGTGTACCCCCATTCGGCGGGAAATAATAAAGACGTTGGTCGGGCAGGTTA
>CAZZGO010000052.1:0-7780 GCA_964654245.1 uncultured Pseudobdellovibrionaceae bacterium
TAATGATATGAATTTTGGCAACGATGATGATCGATTCTTTTTGTATGGTTCACAAACCAGCGGTATCAATTTCTCTGCCCCAACGCCTACGTACGAATATTCAGGATCAGGCGCATGGGAACAGATTGAAATTCCCATCGGTTCTTTTTTTACAGGGAATTTTACTCATCTGACATTTATCCATGATGATGATCTGGGGCCTTTTGGGGATGCGTCTTTCCGCAATATCATCCTGCGCGAGGGGCCGGATCAAAACTTGGCCTTTGGGGAGGGATTTGAGGCGGAATATGCCAAAATTGTCGCTCAACTGGATACCGTGTCTATCGATGCACACTACCGGGGTATTAATTTGCTTCGTGCCGATGACCTCACGACCCAGTTCAACGAAGATTCGTCCAGCCGGTTAATTACCCGGGGAATAAATGCTTCACGCGAGGGACTCGGTCTGGAAATTGAAAATTTCAACAGCCTTGAAGCCGTTCAGTTGAAATTAGAGCAGGTTCGCGCGGCGCGGGAAAAACTGCGTAACTATGGATCTACCTTGTCTTCTGACCTGAACGTCATTCGTATCCGAAATGATTTTACAAACAGTTTGATCACGACACACCGTGCCGGGGCGCAGGATTTGGTTGTGGCCGATACCAACGAAGAAGGGGCGAATATGATCGCGCTCCAAACGCGCCAGCAAATTCAGGTCAGTATCCTGAGTTTAAGGCCGCCAAGCCTGTTATCCATTCTGAGCTAATATAAGGCGTTAGAGGGGAAATGGTCGGGGTGATAGGATTCGAACCTACGGCCTCGTCGTCCCGAACGACGCGCGCTACCAAACTGCGCTACACCCCGTTTTTAACGTGAAACAGCAGGGTTATAAGCGAAAAAAAGGGGGGTTGGCAAGTCCTTCAGTGCGATCGGTTCAAGGTGAATGTCACCAGATCCGCCATCGCCAACGTGATCGGGCTGGACGGCAAGGCATTTAAGGATTCCAGCGCACGTACCCCATAGTTTTCTGCCAGTGCCAATCCACGGGCATATGCATCATGACGATGCAAAATATCTTGTGCCTGCGTTAAATCCTGATCGGATTGTTCCTTATCCTGTAAGGTACGCTTCCAGAAGGTGAGTTCGGAAGATGTTGCCTGTTCCAATGCCATCAAAATGGGTGCAGTGATTTTGCCTTCGCGGAAATCATCGCCTACCGTCTTTCCCAGTTTTTGACGCTCGGCATTATAATCCAGAACATCATCTACAATTTGAAAGGCCATGCCAAGCGATAACCCATATGAACGTAAAGCATCTTGATGGGATAAGGGGGATCCGGCAATCACGGGCCCGACCTCGCAGGCGGCTGAAAACAATGAAGCTGTCTTGCCTTCAATGACTTTGAGATAATCATCCATAGACGTTTTAAGGTTGTTTTGTGTGCTGAGCTGAAGCACTTCACCTTCAGCAATGACCGCAGACGCATCGGAAAGTATTTTTAAGGTCGTCAAAGATCCATCTTCGACCATAAGCTGAAACGCGCGGGAGAATAAAAAATCGCCTACCAATACACTGGCCGTATTTCCAAAGACAACATTAGCTGATTTTTGTCCTCTTCGTTCATGGCTGTCATCTACGACATCATCATGAAGTAAAGTGGCAGAATGGATAAATTCTACGGCTGTGGCAAGCCGCTGGGCACGCGGCATATCTGCCCCGCAGAGTTTTGCCGAAGCCAACGTCAGAAGCGGGCGTATCCGTTTTCCTCCCGCCGCGATCAGGTATCCAGCCAATTGCGGAATTAAGGCCACAGGAGAATCCATACGTGCCATGATCATGCCATTGACGTCCTGCATATCTTGGGACAACAGGTCGTAAAGCCGATCTAGCGGGTTTGTATTTTCTTGCAATTTGGGTAAGGCTCCGGCCATAACTAGTGTCATAAATGACCCATCTGAAACCATCAAGTTAAATATGACCGAATCCATTGAAATACATGTTCTCAACCAGCGGGTCAGACTGCGTCAGCCCACGGATGGTTTTCGGACCTCGCTTGACTCCGTTATGCTGGCCGCGGCCTGCCCGGCGCGTGCGGGGGATCAGGTGCTGGATATGGGGTGCGGCGTGGGTGGTGCTGGTTTCTGTCTGCTTGCCCGGGTACCCGGCCTTCATATTACGGGGGTAGATATTCAGGCCGATCATATTGATTTGGCGCGGCAAAATATTTCTTTGAATCAGGCAGAGAATACAGCAGATTTTTGGCCAAGCGACATCCGCGATTTTAAAACGGATAAAACATTCCATCATGTGATGTGTAATCCACCCTATCTGGAGTCAGGAACGCATACGCCGTCGCCGGATATCAAACGCGCCTTGGCACATGGCCATCTGACAGATATGGATGTGGGCGATTGGATAGACGCGGGATTTCATCATGTAGAATCGGGCGGGTCGCTCACATTGATCCACAGGGCGGATCATATCGACAAAATCATTCGGGCGATGGGAAAGCGTTTTGGGGCGATCGACATTATTCCGTTATGGCCTTATGCCGGGCAGGCGGCAAAACGGGTGATTATCCGCGGGATTAAAAACCGCCGGACACCGGCACGCATACAGGCGGGCATCATTTTACATGATCCGGGTGGTGCCTATACGGATATTACCAATTCCATCTTGCGGGATATGGCACCCATACCGTAAAGTGCGCTCATGGATAAATTTATGCAGATACTTGAAAAACTTCCTTTCATTGGCGATATTATTAATCCTCAGGAAAAAGTGGCGGTCATTCGCATGGCCGGCGTTATTGCCGATTCGGCGCACATGAAGCGCGCTGGCATTAACTACCAGAAATTCTCCAAGCTGATAGATCGTGCTTTTGATTTAAAGAATCTAAAAGCTGTGGCACTCATCATTAATTCACCCGGCGGGGCGCCGGCGCAATGCGGGCTCATATCATCCCATATCCGGCGCCTGTCGCAGGAACAAGATGTGCCGGTCTATGCGTTCATCGAGGATGTGGCGGCTTCGGGCGGCTATTGGCTGGCCTGTTCGGCAGATTATATTTACGCGCAGGAAACGTCGATTGTGGGATCTATTGGTGTTATTTCCGCCGGGTTCGGGTTTGAAGATCTCATTAAACGATACGATATCAAACGCCGGGTTTACACATCTGGTAAAGATAAATCTTTCTTAGACCCGTTCAAACCCGAAAAAGCGGATGATCTGGCGCGGCTTCGTGATCTTCAGGAGAATATGCATGACGCCTTTAAAAACTGGGTGCGTGCGCGCCGTGTTAATAAACTTACCGCCCCTGAAAACGACATCATGGAAGGTGCTTTCTGGATGGCACCAGATGCCCTTGAAAAAGGATTGATTGACGGAATCGGCGATATCACCAGCGTGATAGAAGAAAAATTCGGTGAAGATGTTAAATTGATTGATTTGATGCCGGATAAGAAGTGGTTTTCAGATGTTTTTTCTTCAGTTTCGTCCTCTCCCGCTTTCATCTTGGAAGAAGCTTTAGAAACCATGGACATACGGTCATATTGGTCACGCTTCGGGCTTTAAGCCATACAAGGTGCCGGGGCAGAGATTTCAGATGTCCCCCAAGCATGAAGCTTGCGAATTAGGGATTCTTTTTGTGCCGGGCCTGTAAATCCTTCGAGCAATAAAAAAGATCTGGGATCTGCGCCGTCCTTTACCCATAAATCTTTCCAAGCTTTTTCGTTGAGCGGTGTTTCACATTCCGCAGGATCAAGAACATAGTTAATGCGTTGTCCATCATCATCACACACGACAAAAGCCGCATTGTGCTGATGCCAGTCGCCTTGCTCAAACGTACAATGTGCCGTTCCATGTCTGAGGCCGCGTTGCTCAAGCATGATTTGAATAAGGGCGCTTCGTTCTGCACAACCATGGTCATGATAATCCAGTCTTAAGGCTTCTTTCATCGCCGTGAGTTCTTTAAAAAATGCGTCAATTTCCGGCCTTGTGGCCGGGCGTAAGGGGGCTATGACGGGCATAGTTGCTGAAAAATGTTCTTTGAAAGCCATATTATAATTTACATAATTTAATAAAAGAGCGCAATCCCTATCCTGAGCAATCCTTAACCTATTGTTTTTCATGATAAAAGCCTGTAAGTCAAGATCATGATCCGTCAGGCTCTCCCGGTTGATATTCCTTTGCTGTATGATTTGTATCAACAGATCGGTCAAAAGCAGGTTGGGTATTTTGAACGCTGTTTTGACGAAGGCTATGACCTGTTTATCATCTTTTCAGAAGAGGCTGTGCCGGCTGGGTTTTGTATTCTGAATTTTTCTCCACTGTATTCGCTTTATAAAAAACTGGGATATCCAGAATTACAGGATCTCAATATTCTGCCCGCGTTTCGGCGGCGGGGCTTGGCGACCTTACTTGTGCATCACTGTGAGCAGATTGCCAAATTGCGCGGGGCAGGGGGCGTGGGTATTTCCGTGGGGCTGACACGTGATTATGGGGCCGCACAAAGGCTCTATGCCAAAATGGGATATGTCCCGGATGGTTTTGGCCTGACATATGATCGCGAGCCGGTCCCCCCCCAATCCGTGCAACGCATCGATGATAATCTTTGCCTGATGTTGATGAAAACGCTAGATTAAGGGCACTTTAAATATCAGGTTTCATTAAAGGATTTTTGACATGACCAAGTGGGTTTACGGTTTTGGCGGCGCCACCTCTGAAGGCAGGGGGGACATGAAAAACCTGCTGGGGGGCAAGGGGGCTAATCTGGCGGAAATGTCATCGATTGGATTGCCGGTTCCCCCGGGTTTCACCATCACCACCGAAGTCTGCACGCATTATTATCAAAGCGCACAGTCTTTCCCGCCGGAATTAAAAGATCAGGTTACCAAGGCCTTGGCCGATATTGAAAAGGCGACAGGTATGCGTTTTGGCGATGCCCAAAATCCTTTGTTGCTGTCGGTACGTTCCGGCGCGCGGGTCTCTATGCCAGGGATGATGGATACGGTGCTTAATTTGGGTTTGAATGACGAAACTGCCGAAGGCTTATCCCGGAAATCCGGCGATCCCAGATTTGCCTATGATTCATATCGCCGCTTTATCATGATGTATGGCGATGTAGTGATGGGACTGGCGCATCATGATTTCGAAGATATTCTGGATCAACATAAGCGCGACATGGATATCACTGAAGATACGGATATCACCGCAGAGGGCTGGAAAAAAATCATCGCCCAATTCAAGGACATGGTTAAACGTGAATTGGGTAAGCCCTTTCCCTCTGACCCTCAGGAACAATTATGGGGGGCTATTTCTGCCGTGTTTAAATCATGGATGGTGCCGCGGGCGATTGCCTATCGCCAGATCAATGATATCCCTGAAAGCTGGGGGACGGCCGTCAGCGTTCAATCCATGGTGTTTGGTAACATGGGTCAAGACTGCGCGACGGGTGTTGCCTTTACGCGCGATCCCTCGACGGGTGAAAATTATTTCTATGGTGAATATCTGGTGAATGCCCAAGGCGAAGATGTGGTGGCCGGTATTCGTACGCCGCAATCACTTACGATATACGGCAAGGAAAAAGAAAAAAGCCAACTGCCAGCTATGGAAGAAGTCATGCCCGATGTATTTGCACAGCTGGATAAGGTGCGCCACATTCTTGAAAAACATTACCGGGATATGCAGGACATTGAATTCACGGTTCAAAAAGGTACGCTCTATATGCTTCAAACCCGAACGGGTAAGCGTACCGCCGCCGCCGCACTCAAGATCGCGGTTGATATGGTCAAAGAAAAATTAATCACATCTGACGAGGCCATTTTAAGAATTGATCCAAACGCGCTGGATCAATTGCTACATCCCACACTGGATCCCCATGCGCATAAGCAAATCGTGGCCAAGGGACTTCCGGCGTCGCCCGGCGCGGCTTCGGGAAAAATCATGTTTCATGCAGATGATGCCGAAAAGGCCGCTAAAAAAGGCGAAAAAATCATTCTCTGCCGCGTTGAAACATCCCCAGATGATATTCACGGCATGCACGTGGCGGCCGGTATTCTGACAACGCGCGGCGGCATGACATCTCATGCGGCCGTTGTGGCGCGGGGTATGGGACGTGCCTGCGTGGCCGGATGTGGCGCGATCACGATTGATTATAAAACGGCCACGATGACGATCATGGGCGCGGCGTTAAAGGAAGGCGACATCATTACCATTGATGGATCCACCGGCGAAGTCATGTTGGGGCAAGTCCCCACCATACAGCCTGAATTGTCCGGTGATTTTGCCGAAGTCATGGGCTGGGCGGATAAGGCCCGGCGAATGATGGTACGTGCCAATGCTGAAACACCGCTCGATGCGATGACCGCCCGGCGGTTTGGGGCAGAGGGGATTGGTCTTTGCCGTACCGAACATATGTTTTTTGATCCGGCACGTATCCAGCATGTCCGTGAAATGATCTTTGCCACCAGTACACCCTACCGGCGCGATGCAGTGATGAAGTTATTGCCCGAACAAAAAGGCGATTTCAAAAAACTGTTTGATATCATGAAGGGATTGCCAGTGACGATACGTCTGTTGGATCCTCCCTTGCATGAATTCATGCCCCACAGCGATAAAGACATCGCCGAATTTGCCAAAGCCGCCAAGCTTGATTTGGCACGGGTACACACGCGCCTTGCGGAATTGCATGAATCCAACCCCATGTTAGGCCATCGCGGATGCCGTTTGGGCATTACCTTCCCTGAAATTTATGCCATGCAAATCCGCGCTATTTTCGAAGCCGCCATCGAAACCGATGTCACGCCGGAAATCATGATCCCCTTGATTGCGACGCACAAGGAATTAGAGATTTTGAAAAAACTGGTGGAAGAGACAGCGGACGAAATTTTCACCGAACAAAAGAAAAAGATATCTTACACGGTGGGTACCATGATTGAACTACCTCGGGCAGCCTTGATGGCCGAAGAGATTGCGCGCTCTGCCGAGTTTTTTAGTTTCGGCACCAATGACCTGACCCAGACTACGTTGGGGTTATCACGGGACGACGCCGGAAAATTCATGCCGGAATATATCCAGCAAGGTATTTTTGAAAAAGATCCTTTTACCACGCTGGACACGGCTGGCGTGGGGCAATTAATCCAGTTGGCGTCTGATCGGGGACGTCAGACACGCCCTGATATGAAACTGGGTATTTGCGGGGAGCATGGGGGTGATCCGGCCTCGATCGCGTTTTGTGAACAGGTCGGGCTTGATTATATCTCCTGCTCTCCCTACCGCGTGCCGATTGCCCGCCTGGCGGCGGCTCAAGCCACGCTACGCCATCAAAAAAATGCGCAGGCCAAAAATAAAAAGGCGGCCTAGACTAAACAGGCGAGCAATGAGGTTGCAAATCCTGACAGGCGTTAATATTAGCTAGCCGGAGTTTTTGGTGTTCGCAATCTCTGGCCGTTAAAGAGATTGTGTCTTGCCATTGCAAGTTTGAGTTGCCTAAAAATTTTCTGGCATGTGCAAGCAGTTGGTTTTCATCTGGTTCTTTTTCCTTTGTGTATTCGCGCCAAAGGGCGGGGGACAAAATATAGTCGCACTCTGTAAACACGCTTGGATGCGCTCTGGTCACAAACTCTTTTACAATATATGCCATAAAAAACCCCTCTCGAAGATAAGTGTTTTTTCATAATTAAATAAATCTGTCAAATAAAAATTATGAGCGGGAAAGGTAGGGTCTGATTTCAGACGCTAAATCGGTATCCTGCCCCATGGGGCGATGAATGACATGCATACCGGCAGATGTCCCGCTTTC
>CAZZGO010000052.1:7880-11334 GCA_964654245.1 uncultured Pseudobdellovibrionaceae bacterium
TATCCTGCCCCATGGGGCGATGAATGACATGCATACCGGCAGATGTCCCGCTTTCGACGCCTTTGGGGTCATCCTCAATCACCAGGCATGAGGTTGGGTCAATATCTAGCCCCACAATCTGCCCCATGCGGGTTTTAGCGGCCAGATAGGGGGCTGGCTCGGGTTTTCGGCCTGTATAGTCTTCCTTACAGAGAATAAACGCAAAACGGGACGCGAGGTTCTTGGCATTCAAGGCCGCCATCACAGATCGCCGCCGCCCGTTGGACACCACGGCCTGTTTGATCCCGGCTTGGGAAAATATATCCAAGGCTTCGGTCACACCGGGTCTGATTTCAATCTCCCCGATATGGGCAAAATACCATGTATCGATGGCCTCTAGATATTCTTCAAGGGGCAGGCGAAGTCCCCGTTCCGCCGAGAGCCACGCCCAATTTTGCGCGCCGTTATTGGTGTAAATACGCTCGCCATCCTGTTGCGGGTCTAACCGAATACCCAAAGGTAAAAGTGTTTCCGCATGTTTGCGCCAGTGATGGGACGCCGTATCCACCAGCGTATTGTCACTATCCCAAAAGACGTACTGGATGGTGCGGGTCATGTAATTTTTCTACCGCGTCATCGCGTATCATGGCAAGGCCAATATGGCCGCAGGATGATCGCATCTCTCCGATGGTCTCCCCCGCAAGCGATATTTCCGTCAATGGGGGCGGGGGCGTCTCATGCCACTCGACGGGATAAAGATGTTTCTTGATTAGGGCGCGATAATGGGTGCGCGCGGTGAGTTCTTGTCCCATATAGCATCCTTTGGTGAAATCTATGCCGTTTAATTTGTCGATCCCGCACTCCAATAAAATAGATTTCTCAGGGATCATGTCACGTGAACCATCGGGGATATTCATCCGGATACGCATATCATCCCACACAGAAAAAGGTTTTTCGGGTAGATCAGGTTTAACCCATGACCGTGATCCCATATCCGGATGGCGCGGGTCAGGCAATCCAAACGGCGTCTTGAAAACCGCATATACCGGAACAGAAGGATCACAGGAGAGTGAAACAGGGGCGCGTAATTTATATCGTGCCAAACGGGCCATCATATCTTCGGTGCGTTGTCCGCCTTCTACATCCAGTAAGAGGGCATGATCTGTCCGATGTATAAAAAAATCATGCAGAAATTTGCCTTGCGGGGTTAAAAGACATCCATACCGCAGGGTGTTCAGGGGCAGGGTCAGCACATCTTGCGTAACAAGACCCTGCAGGAAGGTATAGCGATCTGGACCTTCGATACGGATCTGCCCCCGGTCTTGCAAAGTCACAAAAAATGGCGTTGATATGTGTTCCATGAATATCCTTTTTATCACGGCGACGCGAATTGGCGATGCGGTTTTATCAACCGGTATTCTGGAACATATGTATCGCACTTACCCGCAAGGCAAGGTCACGGTGGCCTGTGGTCATTTGGCACATAGTCTGTTTACCGGATTCCCGAATGTGGTGCAGGTAATCCCCTTGAAAAAACGGGCGTATGCCGGGCACTGGGTGGATTTATGGCGTCTCATCGCCGGACAAAAATGGGACATCGTTATTGATCTGCGTAATTCGGCGGTATCGCGGCTTATTTGGGCGAATAAACGTTATATTTTCGGAAAACATATTAACCGGACACAACATAAAGTGATTCAAGCGGGCGAGGTTTTGGGTTTGTCTGAACCGCCCGCGCCCCGGCTTTATTTCACCGCAGATCAGGAAAAATTTGCATCTGACTTCATCCCCCCTAGCAAGAAAATTTTAGCTGTAGGGCCTGCCGCAAACTGGATCGGGAAGACATGGCCAGCCGACAGATTTATAGAGGTCATTAAATGGATGATTGCGCCGGGCGGGGTGATGGCGGGGGCGTCCGTCGCGGTTTTTGCCGCACCCGGCGAAGAAGCACAGGCGCGCCCTGTGCTGGAGTCTGTGCCTACGGCCTCCCGCATTGATGGGATTGCCAAAGGATCGCCCGGCGATGTAGCCTGTACCCTGTCAAAATGCCATTTTTATCTGGGTAATGATTCAGGGTTGATGCACTGCGCGGCGGCGGCGGGAGTACCAACCTTGGGATTATATGGCCCCAGCTGGCCGCACATATACCGCCCTTGGGGGAAACATACCGCCTATGTGGCGACGCCAGAAAATTTCAATGAATTGATAGATTTTCGGGGTTATGATCCCAAAACGCTCAATCACACGCTCATGACCAGTTTAACCGTGGAAACGGTAAAACAAGCTGTGCAAAGCCTTACTGATTATATTGGCGGGAACGTTGTGCCGGCTGTTGATCGGCGTGAACGCTCGTAACATTTTCGCGATCGCTGGCACCGGGTCTTTTTTTACCGGCCATGGTGTTCACGTAGTCGTCGCGCGCACGATCTGCCGCCGAATAGGGTAGATATTCCACGCGCTCCCATCCTTTGAAATCCATACAGGTTTCAAAATCATGGTAATTGCCATGTTGTGCCAATAAATACCCATCACGTTTAGGGGTTTCCCATTGCGCCATACGTCCAGAAGGGGTGGCGGGGTCTAGCACTTTGCCGTTGACGGTATCGGCGGGAATGGCTCTGCGTAATTCGCCCACGCGTTGAAGTTCTGAAATTTCATTCACGCACGAGGCGATGTCCATATGAAGCGTTTGTTGTGCCTTGGGGCCTTGAAGATACAAAGCCGATGTCGTGTTTTTGCGTTGCCAGTATTGGGCATCTTCCAGATTATATTCCGATGCACAGGCCGTGAGCGATAGGGCACAGGCCAACATAAGTATTTTCCGCATGAACCCACCTCTTAACGACAGAATCAAAAAAGACAAACTATTTAAACATATTAACGCCTAAGGCGCAAAAACACCTTAGGGCGTAGGGTTACCCATCCACCATGTTTCAATGACCGTCCCGTAAAGCGGCGTATTTTCCGGCCTTTGAACGGGCGGCCAATAAGTGACGAAGTCATAAGGATTGTAATAAAGCGGGATCATGTAAGACCCCGCCATCAGCAAGCGATCCAGCGTTTGCACGGTTTTGACCAGTTCTTGCCGGGTGGCGGCCTTGGCGATGGATTTGGATAGATCGTCAATGACAGGATCACAGATACCCGCGTAATTCCACCGTCCCGGCTGTGTGGCGGCTTCGCATCCCCAATACAAATACTGTTCTGTGCCCGGCGACAAGGTGGACATCCAGAAATATAAGGTCATATCAAAATCATAATCATTCAGGCGACCCCGGAAAGCCGCCGTGTCCAGCACGCGCACACGCGGGGTTATCCCCAAACGTTTTAAATTGCCGACAAACGCGAGCGCAATTTTTTCATTGCCCGGATCATCCAGCATAATTTCAAAATCAAAACCCTGACCTGTTTGGGTCTGAACCCGTTTACCGTTTTGAACAATCCACCCGGCATCTTTGAGTAACTGATCGGCCTG
>CAZZGO010000053.1:0-8619 GCA_964654245.1 uncultured Pseudobdellovibrionaceae bacterium
ACGGCGATTGGCGTTTAACCCGCAAATCATTAGACGGTGGACGCATTCCCGTAAAGGGGTTATCTTTCGGGGCATGAAAAAAATGTCTCTTTTATCCTGTCTGTTGGCGTTCATGATTGTGGGGGTGCCGTTGTCGGCGGGGGCGACGGGCGGGGTGTCGTTTGACCAGTGGTTATCCTCCTTCCGGCGCGAGGCCTTGGGGCTCGGCATTTCACAGGCCACGATTAATGCGGCACTGACGGGGATTCAGCCTATTCATAAGGTCATTGAGCTGGACCGCAAGCAACCCGAAAAGAAAAAGACCTTTGCCCAATATAAAGTCACGATGGTATCCCAAGACCGTATCAACAAGGGACGGCAGATGTTGAGCGACCACGCCAACACGCTGGCCGATATTGAGGCGCGATACGGCGTGCCCAAGGAATTTATTGTCGCCTTGTGGGGGGTTGAAACCAATTACGGCGCCAATACGGGCGGGTTTAAGATTGTCCCGGCCTTGGCGACCTTGGCGTGGGAAGGTCGGCGTCATGAATTTTTTAAACAGGAATTGATCAAAGCCCTGAAGATCATTGACCAAGGCCATATCTCCGCCGCCGATATGCGCGGGTCATGGGCGGGGGCGATGGGGCAAAACCAGTTCATGCCCTCCAGTTTCTTTGCCTATGCTGTGGATAATAATGGGGATGGGCATAAGGATATCTGGAAAACAAAATCCGATGTTTTTGCCTCTACCGCGAATTATTTAAAACAAAGTGGATGGAATTATGGGGAAAGATGGGGACGGCGGGTTCAGCTTCCGGCTGGGTTCCCATCCAGTTACGTCAAAGACAAAGCGCGTAAGCCGCTGTCTGACTGGTCTGCCATGGGGGTGCGGGATGCCAGCGGCCAGCCTTTACCCGCTGAGCAGATGTTAGGTCAAATCGTCGCGCCGGACGGCGTGACAGGCGAGGCCTATTTGGTGTATAACAATTATAACGTTATTATGAAGTGGAATAGATCTACCTACTTTGCAACTTCTGTCGGATTAATTGCAGACGCCCTCGCGCGATAACTCTTCCGGGA
Organism: uncultured Pseudobdellovibrionaceae bacterium; assembly: GCA_964654245.1. Classification (GTDB taxonomy): domain Bacteria; phylum Pseudomonadota; class Alphaproteobacteria; order Micavibrionales; family Micavibrionaceae; genus UWPOB-MICAV1. The sequence goes on from CAZZGO010000053.1 coordinate 1,063, forward strand.
TATCTCATCATGAAAAAACACTTATATATGCTTGCGCTGGCCGCATCCCTTTTTGTCACCGGCTGTTCGGAAACCCAATATGCCGCCCATCTGGCCAAACAGGTGATGGGACCCACGGACGGTTCGGGACAGAGCGAAAAAAGCTATAAGGTCGGCAAGCCCTATCAGATTGCGGGTCAAACCTATGTCCCTCAGGAAACATTTTCGCATACCGAAACCGGGATTGCGTCATGGTATGGTCCCGGTTTTCATGGCAAACGTACGGCCAACGGCGAACGGTTCGATAGTAATGAATTAACGGCGGCGCACCGGACACTTCAGATGCCCTCGCTGGTCAAGGTGACCAATTTGGATAACGGTAAATCCGTGGTGGTTCGGGTGAATGACCGGGGGCCTTTTTCCAAGGGACGGGTGATTGATGTGTCGGAACGCGCGGCGGAATTGCTGGGGTTCAAAAACCATGGCACCGCCAAGGTTAAACTTGAACTGATGCCCGAAGCCAGCCGGAGCGTTGCCAGCAAAGCCCGTCAAGGGATCAGCACCAAAGGATACGAAGTCGCCATTAACAACGGCACCTATATCCCGCCTGCCCAGCGGGAGCCGATTGCGACCGTCCCCGTTCAGACATCTACGTCCTCTGCCGCTGAGGTGCCGGGGCATGTTACGTCAGATGGTCTTTTTGTTCCGGATGCTGTTGTGACGCAAAGCGCGCCGGAAACCCTGCATGACCGGATTTTCGTTCAGGCCGGGTCATTTTCTCACAAATCATCCGCCGAAGCCTTAAGCCAGCGTCTGGCCGCCATCGGCCCTTCGGCGGTATATCCGGCTCAGGTGAACGGTCAGTCCTTTTACCGTGTACGCGTGGGGCCTTTTGCCGATGTGGCACCCGCTGACCGTGCCTTGACTCAGGTTGTTACCGCCGGGCAGGGGGATGCCCGCCTGATCGTTGATTAAATCCTATCGGTACGGCCTTTAATGCCATTGACGCCGGGGGTTGAAACCGCTTTCATGGGGCGTTGTTATTATCCGTGATTCATACCCAAGGTTGTTTGTCATGCGCTTGATTTTTATATGTCTTTTGCTGTTTTTGATCTGTCCGCCGGCACAGGCTCAAGACTCTCTGGCCACCACCCCGGCGCGCGAAGCCTATATTGTAGATGTCGCGACGGGTCAGGTGCTGTTTGCCAAAAACGCGTCTGAAAAAATGCCAACCTCGTCCATGAGCAAAGTCATGACCATGTACATGGTCTTTGAGGCATTGAAGGAAGGTAAAATCACGCTCGATACAGAATTCACGGTGAGCGAACGGGCGTGGAGCATGCAAGGCTCCAAGATGTTTGTCGAACTGGGCGCAAAAATCAAAGTCGAAGATCTCGTGCGCGGCGTCATCATTCAATCCGGCAATGATGCGACCATCGTGTTGGCCGAAGGATTGGCCGGGTCTGAATCAGCGTTTGCTTTGGCCATGAACAAAAAGGCGGAAAGCCTCGGCATGAAAAATTCCCATTTCGTGAATGCCAGTGGCTGGCCAGATCCGGAACATTATTCCACCGCTGAAGATTTGGCCATTCTCGCCAAAGCCATGATTACGAATTACCCCGACTATTACAAATACTATTCAGAAAAAGAATTCACGTATCACAACATCAAGCAAGGCAATAGAAACCCGCTTTTATATAAAAATATCGGCGCGGATGGTGTGAAAACGGGGCACGCGGAAGAAGCGGGTTATGGATTGATCGGCTCCGGCGTCATGGACGGCCGGCGGGTCATTCTGGTGGTCAATGGTCTGGCCAGCATGCAGGAACGCGCCGATGAATCCTCGCGGTTACTGGAATGGGCGCTTCGCAGTTTTGAAAACGTCAAACTGTTTTCACAAGATCAAACGGTTGAAACAGCCGATGTTGTCATGGGCACGTCGCGCACGGTGCCACTTGTCTTTGGCCAAGATTTAATCTTTACCCTGCCGCGTTTGGGGCGCGATGATATTTCGGCGCGCGTTGTCTATAACGGCCCTTTAATGGCACCTCTGGCCAAAGGGCAGGAAGTCGCCACACTTTTTATCACACTGCCGGGCATGCCGGAAAAATCATATCCCTTGATGGCGGGGGCAGATGTGCCAAAGCTGGGATTCTTTAAAGGCCTTCTGGAAAAATTACATTTGTTCGTTGAACATACATTGTCAGGAAAATAGATAACACGCATGGGTCAACGCGGTTTGTTCATATCCCTTGAAGGGGGCGAAGGCGCGGGGAAGACCACCCAGATGTCCCTTCTGGCCGATGCGCTTCGGGGCAGGGGGCTGGATGTTGTGACCACGCGTGAGCCGGGGGGCACCCCCGCAGGGGAGAGCCTTCGCGATGTTTTCATCACCCATCAAGGACAGTCCTGGCCGATATCTGCGCAATTATTGACCATGTTTTCTGCGCGCGCCTTGCATGTGGAACAGGTGATTAAACCAGCCATGTCGCACGGAAAAATCGTTATCTGTGATCGTTTCACTGACTCGACGCGCGCCTATCAAGGCTATGCGCAGGGCTTTGATCTGGAATCTATTGAAACACTCCGCCACATCGCCATCGGTGACTTTGAACCGGATATTACTTTTATCTTTGATATTGATCCGGTGGCCGGATTATCTCGTGCGTCCAAACGTGCCCATGCCGGGGACACGTTCGAAAGTCTGGATGTGGCGTTTCATCAAAAATTACGGGCCGGTTTTTGGGATATTGCCAAACAGGCGCCGGATAGATGCCATGTGGTGGATGCCTCTAAATCCCCTGATCGTGTGGCTCAGGAAATTCTTGATCTGACACTCTCGCGCCTTACAGGATGTTCTTCATGCTAACAGGCTTGTTTGATGAAGATATACCGGACGAAGACGGCGAAACATTTGACCGGGACGATATCGCCTCTAATTCGTCTGCGGCATTAACGGCTTTATCCCCACGTGAAAATCCACATTGCTGGTATCACCAGAATGTTGAAAAAATCCTTCTAGATTTCATCACGTCCGGTGCCATGCCTCATGCGCTTATTTTTTCTGGATCTAAAGGGATCGGCAAGGCCACCATGGCCTATCGCCTAGCCCGGTATTTATTAAAAAACGGCCTAGGGACATCACCTTCCGCACAGGACAGTTTATTTGGGGATTCTGCGCCTACGCCCCTTTCATTAGACGTTGCACCTGATGATCCCGTGTTTCACCGGGTGGCATCCGGCGGACATACAGATTTGCTCACGATTGAAAAACCCGCTGACAAAGATGAAATTAACGTCGAAACCGCCCGTAAGATAGCCCCGTTTCTTCGGCTGACGGCGTCGGGCGGCGGTTTTAAAATGGTCATTGTCGATGATGCGGATACGCTTAATCGCAATGGCCAGAATGCGCTTTTGAAAATCCTCGAAGAACCACCCTCAAGAACCGTGATCATTCTGGTAACGCACCGGCTGGGGGGGGCTTATCCCCACGATACGCTCCCGGTGCCGCGTGATTCCGTTTCACACTTTGCAGGCTGAGGATCTATCTCATTTCATTAAAAAATATCACCCTGATATTTCGGCCTATGACATGGATACGCTCTGTCATCTGGCCGAAGGATCTCCCGGCTCTGCACTCGACATCCTGGAATGCGGCGGAATGGAAATTCTGTCTTCGGCGATTGATTTACTCGCTGGCTGGCCGGATTGGGACTGGGTGAGAGTACATGGCGCGGCAGAAACTTATGGCCGGGGGCGTGAAGAAGAATATGCACGTTTTTGTGAAAATATGAAATGGATCATGAACCATGTGACCCGCGCCAAAGCGCTTCAGGCGTGGGATAGACTGCCGCGTGTGCTTCAGAAAGAACCGCTTAAAAACCTCTGGGGGCATTATTCACTTGAAGAATGGGTCGTTATTTGTGACAACGTGTCCGCGCATTTCGATCAGGTGAAACAGGGGTCGCTGGATCGTCGGCACGGTATTCTGGGTGTTTTTCCTTTGTTGAGAAAGTCATAAATCATGACCAAAAAATCTTTTTATATCACCACGGCCATTGCGTATGTGAACGGGTCTCCACATTTGGGGCATGCCTATGAAGCAATTTTAACTGATGTCATGGCACGGTTTAAACGTCTGGACGGGTATGATGTTCATTTTTTGACCGGAACAGATGAACATGGGCAAAAAGTCGCCAAGACCGCCGAGAAAAACGGCATTGAACCCCAAGCTTTCTGTGACAAAATCGCGGCGGAGTTTAAGGAGATGGGCTCATGGCTCAATATTTCCCACGATGATTTTATCCGGACGACAGAACCCCGGCATTACACAGCGTCAAAAGCCATCTGGCGGGCTATTGCCAAAAACAACCCGTCTGACATTTATTTGGGTAAGTATGACGGATGGTATTCGGTTCGGGACGAAGGATTCTTTGCCGAAAACGAAATTACCACCGCGCCGGATGGCACGAAGCTAGCACCCTCAGGGGCTCCGGTTGAGTGGGTCGAAGAACCCAGTTATTTCTTCAGGCTCTCTGCCTATACCGATAAATTACTCGATCTCTATGCCAAACACCCTGAATTCATTGAACCCGCCAGCCGGCGCAATGAAATTATTTCCTTTGTCAAAGGCGGCCTTCAGGATTTATCCATTTCGCGCACCAATTTTAAATGGGGTGTCCCGGTGCCGGGGGATGAATCCCATGTCATGTATGTGTGGCTGGATGCGCTGACGAATTACATCACGGGCGTTGGGTATCCGGACACGGGATCATCCTCATTTCAAAAATTCTGGCCGGCAGATTTTCATGTGATCGGCAAAGACATCATCCGGTTTCATTGTGTCTATTGGCCTGCCTTTTTGATGTCGGCGGGGATCGCTCTGCCGAAAACAGTATTTGCCCATGGATTCATCAATGTCGATGGTCAGAAAATGTCCAAATCCATCGGCAACGTGATCGCCCCGCGCGATCTGGTCGATACCTATGGACTGGATCAAACGCGCTATATCCTGATGCGCGAAGTCCCCCATGGGCAGGATGGAAATTTCAGTCACGAACAGGCTATCCTGCGGATCAATTCCGATCTGGCCAATGGGCTGGGCAATCTGGCACAACGCACGCTTTCCCAAATTGTCAAAAATTGCGACGGTAAAATCCCTGCACCGGGGGCTTTTACGCCCGAAGATCAAGCCTTGCTGGATCATGCGCATCTTAAACTTCTGGTCGATGTCCGGGCAGATTTTGATGCCTTCCGGTTTCACCGCGGACTGGAAACCATCTGGAAACTCGTCAGCGATGCCAATATCTATATCGACCACCAGGCCCCCTGGGCATTGAAGAAAACCGATATCAAGCGGATGGAAACCGTCCTTTATGTGCTGGCAGACATTATCCGGTGTCTGGCCATCATCGTTCAGCCCGTTATGCCGCAGGCATCTCAAACCCTGCTGGATCAACTCTGTGTGCCGGCAACGCACCGGGGATTTGAGCATTTAAATGCCGCCCATGCCCTTTCACCCGGAACGCCCATACCTGCGCCGCAAGGGGTGTTTCCCCGGCTGGCGGTGCCTGATGAAAAGACAGCCGGTTAAACGATGTCCGCCACTCATCCCTCACTCTGGTTTTTCTGTGCCTTGGGCGCGGCCATCATGTGGGGGGCGGGGTATGTGGTCACGGAAATCCTGCTGAAAAAATACGGCCTGACCCCGGCCTTTATCATGTTTGCCTCGCAACTGATTACGCTTCCGATCTGGTTTTTGATCTGCACTTATTTGGGGCAGGTGTCCCCCGGCTTTAAACTGATGGCCTCTGTGCCGTCGGCCGCCGGGCTGGTTTTTCTGCAAGCCGTCTTGATTATCGGCGGGGCATTTTTAATTATTCATAGCATCTCGATGAAAAACGCCACCCTCGCCAGCTTGATCGAAATTTCCTACCCGCTCTTTACCGCTCTGTTTGCCTATTTAATTCTCAAAGACACACAAGTGAATCTCTGGACGGCGGCAGGTGGCCTTCTTATCCTCTCTGGAATTTCATTGATCTACCTGAAGTCCTGATTAAAGTAAGGGGCATGTGGATTGATTCACACTGCCATCTTAATCATGACCGTATCTCATCGCTGGGGACGCCGGGGGAAATTGTTGCCCGTGCACGCGCGGCGGGCGTTTCCCATATGGTCAATATCTGTTGCCGGGTGGCGTCGGAATTCCCTTTAATCCTGTCCACCGCACAGACGCATAACGGGGTCTGGTGTACGGTCGGCACACACCCCCATGACAGCGGCAAGCCAGAGGAAATGGCCATTACTGAAGATGAGCTTGTTCGCCTCGCGCAGTCAGACCCCAAAATCATCGGCATCGGCGAAAGCGGCCTTGATTACTATTATAATTATTCTCCTGCCGACGACCAGCAAGCCTCGTTCCGAAAGCACATAAATGCCTGTATTCGCACAGGGTTACCGCTGATTGTTCATGCCCGAGATGCGGATGACGATATCATCCGGATTATCCGGGAGCAGGGCGGCGCACAGGCGGGTCTTCGGGGGATTTTGCACTGCTTCAGTAGTTCCCGGTCGCTTGCCGAAGCGGCACTGGAGCAGGGGTTCTACATCTCTTTTTCTGGCATGATAACATTTAATAAAAACAGTGAGTTACAGGACATAGCGCAAGCGATACCTATGGATCGGATTCTCATAGAAACCGATGCGCCTTTTCTCGCGCCTGAACCGTTCCGGGGTAAGGTCAATGAACCGGCCTTGGTCACACATACAGCCCGCTTTATTGCCAAACTTAAGAATTTAGATGAAGAATCATTTTTAAGTCACTGTAATAAAAACTTTTTTGATATTTTTAACAAGGCAAAACCTGTATGACCGCCGAACTCATCATTTTGGGCTGTGGTAGTTCGGCGGGCGTCCCGGCGATTGGTAACTGGTGGGGAAATTGTGACCCGGCCAACCCCAAAAATCGCCGGACACGGCCTTCGGTCGCTGTCCAGACAGATCAAACCTGCGTCGTTGTTGATACAGGCCCAGATTTCCGGGAACAAATGAACCGCGAAAAACTGCGTACGCCGGATGCCATTTTATTTACCCATGAACATGCCGACCATGTGGCCGGTATTGACGAACTTAGAACCCTCCAGCGGCTTGAAAAACGCATTTTTCCTGTATTTTCAGACGCGTACACCCTAGATCGGCTTAAAAAAAGGGTCGATTACATGTTTAAAACCACTGAAAACGGGTTTTATCCGGCTGTATGCAGTGAAAACACGCTTAATTTTAATGAAATTTGGCATTTTAACGATATAAAAGCACATATTTTTAAGCAGGACCATGGCACCATTGATTCCTTGGGTTTTCGTGTGGGCTCGGTAGCATATTCCACAGATTTTAAACGTTTGGACGATACGGCGATAAACATTCTGCGTGGCGTGGATGTCTGGATCGCGGATTCCGCCGGGTATGAAAGCCTGACAAACCCCGTTCATGCCTGTATAGACGAAGTCATCGCGTATAACGAACATATCGGTGCCCGTCAGGTTTATTTAACCCATATGCCGCCGACGATGGATTATGACG
>CAZZGO010000053.1:8719-11064 GCA_964654245.1 uncultured Pseudobdellovibrionaceae bacterium
TTTCCATAATATATATTATCACATCAGGACCAATAAGTTCATAAAGTCTTCAGACCACCCCTACAAGCTATTCACGTTATATAACTCATACACGTCTATCGGGACTTCTTGGTATGGGTGCGTGGTATTAATCGTGTCAATTACTGCTTTAAGATACTGTTCTTCAACAGTAATTTCGATTCGCTCTTCATCAATCTCGCTGACGTGGCCGACGTGGCCGATATGCGGCTCCGCCCCGGCTTGTGGGATATAACGTCCAGTGCCCCGAACGGTAAAGGAACAAGCATGATACAGCCCCAAACGGCCACCACCGGCCTGTGCCATGGCTTCCCGTACCTTATCTGCATGCGTCGTCGGCGCATAGACGACTAATTTGAATGTTCTCATCGGGTTATAGTTAAATAAGGCCGAGCTTTTTGTCCATATAGTCAGAAATCAGGTGTTTTTTTATTTCAATTAATCGGCGCATGTGTAATTATTATGAAAATTTTCAGCAAAGGCCAATGTCATGGGAATAAAATCATTTTTTAGAAAATTGTTTGGGGAACAGATAGATACCTCAAATGGCACGCCGCCGATGGATGCCACATTCTTCATGAATGCTGTTCAGGGCTTGGACTATATTAAAAATCTTCCACCAGAAAGTAAGGGAGTTACATTTACTGTGATTAAAGATGTTTGGGGATGCGCCGTTGTGGATAAAGGCCTCGAAGATGCGCTCAATGAAAATATTGGTTATAGTGGTGCTTCTTTTAGTCGCTCACTGAAAGCCCTTTTTGAATTAGCCAAAAAGACCCCGAATTTTGATGTGATTGATGCACAGATTTGGAAGCAATCGCCAGGTTGGCATGAAAGAGTTATCAGAATTCAGTACAACAAGCCGCCTGAGCCCTCTTCCCCGTCAAGCGACCATCCATAGATTTCCGCTTCCCTTCTGACGCAAACAGGTATTCTTTATACCCTATGAATACACGCATTGAGCATCTCCGCGCCGTGATGGCACGTCTTCGGAACAAGGATACTGGTTGCCCGTGGGATATTGCTCAAGATTTTCAGTCTATTGTGCCCTATACCATCGAAGAAGCCTATGAAGTGGCTGACGCGATAGATCGCGGTCATATGGAGGATTTGAAGGAAGAATTGGGGGATTTGTTGCTTCAGGTGGTCTATCACGCCCAGATGGCCGAAGAACAAGGATTGTTCACTCTCGATGATGTCGCCGAAAGCGTCGCAAACAAGATGATTTCCCGCCATCCCCATGTGTTTGGGGATCAAAAAGCCCAGACAGCCGAAGATGTTACCCATATCTGGGATGCCCAAAAATCAACCGAAAAACCCCAGAATAACAGTGCCTTAGACGGCGTGACACGCGGCCTTCCCGCCCTGCTTCGGGCCGAAAAACTACAGAAAAAAGCCGCCAAAGTGGGCTATGTCTGGCCGGACACGGCCTCGGCCTTTCATAAACTCGAAGAAGAACTGGCGGAGTTCAAATCCGCCCTTGACCAAGGGGACGCCGCCCATCAGGACGAAGAATGGGGGGATATCCTGTTCTGCTTCGTCAATTACGCCCGCATGAACGGCATGAATTGTGAGGAATCCTTACGCCGTGCCTCGTCCAAATTTGAGCGGCGATTTAAAGGCATGGAATCCGCCCTCAAGGGCGATGGATACACGGATTTGACACAGGTTACCCTTGAAACGTGGCTGAAGTACTGGAAGATACAAAAAAGCCTTGAAAAGACTAAGGCATAAGATGGTTCCGGATAGCATGATAGAGTGCCGGGCTGGCGGCATTGATTAATCCGCCCACCTGTTCGCCCGGCACATAGGCCGTCCCGTCCCATTTACGGGCATAGCCCCCACTTTCGGCCACCATCAATGCCCCCGCCAAATGATCCCAAGGTTTGATACGTGAATAAAAGGAAAAATCGCGTTCCCCCTGACAGAGCGATAAATATTCATGCGCACAACACATCCAGGTATCTGTTTTGGCGAAAACAGAGACTTTTTCCTGTACCTGTGGCTTGATTTCACGTGGAACAAACTGTGTACTTATGAATCCCTGAAGTACATGCATCGATGTATTATCGGGTAATTCTCTCATCTGCAAACGGTTACCGTGCATGTACGTTCCACCGCCCTGCTGAGTCATACACATACGGTTGCCGGGAATGTCGTAAATCCACCCCGCGCGGGTTACCCCGCCTTGAACCAGGGATATAATCGTCGCGAATACAGGCTTGCCGGTCGCAAAATTATGGGTGCCATCTACGGGGTCAATCACCCATATGGGGGAGTCCATTTGATACAGGCAGTTGATATCCACCTTGCCTTGGGACACGGCT
>CAZZGO010000054.1:0-11046 GCA_964654245.1 uncultured Pseudobdellovibrionaceae bacterium
GAATCAGATGTCGCCAGCCATTTATACGCACCTGTCCGGGACGCCTTGTTATCCGCCTATCCGTGGACGTTTGCGATGGCGCAAGTGCCACTCATAAAATCCAATACTCCGCCTGCGGCGGATTATGCGTCGTCCTTTATATTACCGCCTGATTATCTGCGCGCGGTATCGGCAGGCAATGGGGGGCGTGGCCGCGGTCTTCATTACCGAATTACCCAAGGACGGCTTCATACACAGGCTGATGCGGTGACACTCACCTATATTTTCAGACCCAACGAACTCGACTTCCCGCCTTATTTTGATATGGCGTTGATGGCTCGCTTGGCGGCGGAATTTTGTATTCCCCTCACGGAAAATACATCCCGCGCCGATATTTTGCACCGGCTGGCAGAGAGCGAACTGGCGCGTGCTCGTCAGATTGACTCTCAGCAGGATAGCCCGGGGCGAATCGAAAACTTCACCTTGATCGATATCCGCCAATAACCCTTTGTCTTTTAACATCAGGATCATTCATGACACGCATCCGTCAGGTTAAAACCAATTTTACGGCTGGCGAGGTATCGCCAGAATTACTCGGCCGGGGAGATCTTCGGGCGTATGAGAATGGCGCGCTGAAACTCCGTAATCTGTTTATCTATCCGACGGGCGGCGTCACGCGCCGCGCCGGTCTGGCCTATGTTGATATAGCCGAGGGCGACGGGCGTCTCATTTCTTTTGAATTCAATACCCAGCAAACGTATTTGCTGGTGCTAACGCATCTGAAAATCACGCTATATTTAGACGATATCGAAGTCGCCAGCGTATCTGCGCCATGGACATTGGCACAAATCCCTCAAGTATCCTGGACACAAAGTGCGGATACCTTATTAATGGTGCATCCGGATGTCCCGCCTAAGAAATTAACGCGGCAACTCGGCGGCAGCTTTTTGCTCGAGGATTGGTCTTTTCTGACCGATGATGGTTTCAACGAGCAACCTTATTATAAATTCTCGCACCCGCTGAACGGGATTGTCCCGAGTGCCACCACGGGATCCATTACGCTCACGACGACGATTGCATCCTTTGTACCGGCACATGTGGGCACACGTCTTCGTCTTCAGGGCAAGGAAGTAGAGATTACGGGGTATGTATCCCCCACGCAGGTGAATGCGTCCGTTTTGATTCCCTTAGTAAGTATTGTACGAACCGTCGATTGGGAAGAACAGGTTTTTTCCCCGGTGCATGGATATCCGATATCGGTAGCATTTCATCAGGATCGTTTGGTGATAGGCGGATCTCGGGGTTTACCCAATCGTCTGTGGTTTTCACGTTCAGGAGATCTTTTTAATTTCAATCTGGGGACAGGTCTGGATGACGAAGCAATTGAGTTCGCCATTTTATCCGATCAGGTAAACGTGATACGCGGCATTTTTTCCGGTCGTCATTTACAGGTTTTTACCTCAGGCGCGGAATGGATGGTCACAGGCGATCCGTTAACACCGACGAATGTTCAATTAAACCGTCAGACACGCGTGGGATCAGTGATTGAACGATATATCCCACCGGTCACGGTTGATGGGGCCACCCTTTTTGTGGCGCGCAATGGCCGGGAAATACGTGAATTTCTATATACGGATATCGAACAAGCCTATCAGGCGACTGATCTGGCGTTATTATCCCGGCATATCATTCATAACCCCGTTGATCAGGATTACGACCCCGGACGACGGCTGTTGTTTATGGTGCGTGCTGATGGAAAATTTGCCACCTTGACCGTCTATCGCGCCGAACAAGTTGCCGCCTGGACGCTTCATGACACCATCGGTGAGGTGAAGTCAGTCTGTGTGGTAGGTGACCACGTCTATCTTCTAGTTAAACGAGGATCTGTTTTTACGATTGAATTATTCGATGAAGAACGAAGACTGGATTCGTCGATGACAGGCACAAACCCCACCCCGACGGTGAATTGGTCTGGCTTATCGCATTTGAACGGCCAAACTGTCTCGATTGTGGCAGATGGAAAAATTCAGCCAAATCAAACCGTGACAGGCGGTGCCATTACGTTATCAGCGCCAGCCTCAACGGTTCAAATGGGTCTGCCATTTACACATATCATTGAACCTCTGCCTTTATCCGTTTCTGATATTGGCGGTCGTAAAGTAAGGATGATTGAAGGTATCTATCGTCTTCAGGATACTCAGGCACTTTATCTGGACACGGGTCAGGGGATTAAAAATATTCCCCTGATGTCGACGCCGCCGAACATGCCACCTGAATTTTTCAGTGGGGACAAAGCCGTCCGCGCGTTGGGGTGGCAAAATAAAAGCATGACGCCCCTGTGGCGGATTGAACAGTCTGATCCGCTGGCCTTTACGTTACTGGCGGTCAGTACCGATATTAAAATCAACAATTAAGGAGATATAACCCATGGCAGGTATCGCATCGGCGGCACAAATGATTGCCCCCGTCATCACGGGTCTTTCCGCCGTTAATAATATTGCCGGCGTGATCACGGATTCCGCGCGCGCCCGAAAAAGTGCCGCACAGGCCGAACGCCAGATGGCAGAACGTCAAGCCGAACAGGGGCGTCAGGCTCAGGAAAATGCAGACATGGAACGGCAAAAACTGGCCTTAAGTTCCCAGCAAGCCGATGCCGAAAGAAGGTCTGCCCTGAAGCGGGCGGTGGCCCGTCAACGTGCCATGTTCGGATCGGCCGGGATCAGTCCTCAGGATGGGTCTTCCGAAGCGGTATTGCTCGGTATGTTTGATGAATCGGACGATGAACGTCAACGGCGTGAAGATCTGGATCAAATCCGGCTGAATGCCATTGACCAAAATATCGCTCAGCAAGGCCGCCTTAACATTCTTCAGCGCACGCAATTGAGTGAACGAAACAGAATCGACAAGGCCTCGGGCTTTTCATTAGCCAAATCCATTTTTTCCTCATTCTAGAAGGTGCGGCGCATGATCATTGAAGATAAACAAAGAGAACAGATTGCCCAGTTTCTGCCCCAGGCCATGCGAAAAGCCATTGAGTCTTATTCCGAATTCATGTCTCAGGAACAGGCAAGGCGGTCTGATCAAAAGACGCCGATCAAGGATTTTTCCGATCATCATACCGCCTGTAAAGTCGCGCTGGCGCATATTGAATTGCTGTTCAAACTGACCAAGGAAGCGGGTCTGGAAAATGAACCCGGCATGTACGCGAAAAAGGAAATAGAAGCTGTCCTGTGGCAGATTCAGCGAGATTATAAACGCGGACAGGATTTTGACGATAGGGTGGATTTGGGAACAGAATAAAACATTTATATGTCCAATTCATATGGTGATCACCATCTATCTGCCTGACAGAAAGAGATAATAATTCATGCTGACGGCCTCTGGAAATGATATCGGATTTGAGCTATTCTTAACCACATGGAACGCCCTGCAAACATATTCAACACCCCGACATCACGTGAAGATCGCGAGATGGCTGGAAGAATGCTGGGTGCGTGGCGCGCGGCGATTGCTTCTGATGGCCTTCCGCGCGAGCGGGAAATCGACGATCATCGCGGTGTTCTCGGCCTGGCTGCTCTACAGGGATCCGGATTTGCGTATCCTGGTGTTGTCCGCCGACCAGCTTCTCGCCTCGAAGATGGTGCGCAACATCCGAAAGATCATCGAGAAGCACCCTTTAACTTCGACCCTAAAGCCAAAAAAAGCGGATCAGTGGGCGAGTGACCGGTTCACGGTGCGTCGGCGCAAGGAATTGCGCGACCCCTCAGTCCTGAGTGCTGGATTAGGTTCTAATATCACCGGTATGCGCGCCGATGTCATTATCTGTGACGATGTCGAAGTGCCCAATACATGCGACACACCGGGCAAGCGTATGGATTTACGTGAACGACTAAGTGAGAATGAGTTTATTTTAGTACCGGGAGGTACCCAGATTTACATGGGAACGCCCCATAGTTGGGACACGATTTATGCTGATCATGTTCATGAAAATAAGCTCGATACCGATATTTTTTTAAAAGACTATGAACGCTTACGTCTACCATTGCTGAATGCCCATGGAAAAAGCATTTGGCCGGAAAGATATTCAGATCAAGAAATCAACACCTTAAAACGTCAAACAGGGCCTTATAAATTCGCCGCGCAGATGATGTTAATGCCGGTCACTCAAACACAAGGCAGGCTTAATCCTGACTTGCTCTGCTTCTATGATGAAGAGATCGTGACACAGGAAGTTCATCAAAAATTGTTTTTATCCTTACGTGGGCGACGACTGTTATCTTGTTCGGCGTGGTGGGACCCCGCCTTTGGGGCAGGACGGGGGGATTCCAGTGTTCTGGCGATTATTTATACAGATGATCAGGGTGAATATTGGCTCCATCGCTTAATGTATGTGGATATCCGGGGTCATACCGAAGATGAAGCTACGGCACAGTGCCGGTATATCGCGCAGGCCGTCAAAAACTTTTTTGTACCGTCTGTGGCGATTGAAACAAATGGAATTGGAAAATTTCTGCCGGCGATCCTGCGCCGAGAACTGGCGTTAAATAAAATTCCCTGTGCCGTCGTGGAACAGACGAGTACCCAGCCCAAGGATATCCGAATCCTTGAAGCGTTTGATGCCGTGATGGCGGCGCGCGCCCTTCATGTCCATCATAGCGTCATGTCAACACGGTTTATTCAGGAAATGCAGGAATGGTATCCCGGAATCAAAGGTGCCCAAGATGATGGATTGGATGCTGTGGCGGGAGCGATCCGGCTAGAGCCTGTGAGATTAAAACGCGTTTACTTTACGGGGCGGCAGAAATGGCCGTCATCATGATAAAAAAAATCAAAGGAGATGTCATGTTTTCAAATGAATTAATGTGGTGGATTACGGTTGTCGATATCCCTGTTTTAACGGGGTTGTTCTGGCTGATATGGCGCACGCGCAAAGAATCAGAAGAAGCGGTCAGTGACCTTCATGAAAAACTAGAACGCCGCGCCTCGCAGTTTCGAGAGGGATTATCAGCGTTCAAACTTGAGGTCGCTAAAAACTATGCTTCGGTGACGGATATGAAGGATTTAGAATCGCGGATTGTGTCCCACTTACTTCGTATTGAATCAAAACTGGATCAAACGGCCTTGAAAACGGAATCGCTTCAGTTCCGGTCTTAATAATTTTTGGAAAAACTCCCTATGATTTATTTTTTAAAACCGCTCATGCGCGGCACGCGCCCCCATAACCCAAAACAGGATACAGATGAAAAGATATATCAAAGAGTATCCGAGGATATCATGGCGCGGACATTATGGGGCGAAGCCCGCGGCGAACCGCAGGCCGGGATTGAGGCCGTGGCCAGCGTGATATTGAACCGCGTTTGTATTGCTCAGGCCAAAGGCGGGTATTGGTGGGGAACAGATGTGATATCCGTTTGCCAGAAACCCTATCAATTTTCATGCTGGAATAAATCAGACCCCAGCTATTCAAAATTAATCGCCGTGACCGAACGTAATAAATATTTTGTTCAATGTTTGATGATTACCCGCCGGGCGTTGGCTGGACAAATCCGGGATATTACCCGGGGGGCAACCCATTACCATGCGGATTATGTGTCCCCTTATTGGATCAAAGGGGAAACGCCGACCCTGACGATAGGTCGGCATATTTTTTATAAATTGATAGAAGGATAAGATGTTATGGTTGCTGAAATTCTGGCAAAAATCGGTTTGCCTGTGTTGATTGATCTGGTGTCCGGTGCCTTGCGCCGGGTGGATCATCCATCGGCACAAAGTGCCTCACAGGCATTGGATAACGTTCAATCTGCGCTGGCCTCAGGGTTGATCAGTGACACGCAGATGGCCGAGGCTAACCGTCACGCCGAGGCGATGGCACAGGTTAAACAAAAAGAATTTGAGGTGAGCTTATCTGAGATTAACCAATCGCTTCGGTCCGAAGTGGCGTCTAACGATCCCTATGTACGCCGGATGCGCCCGACGTTTGGGTATTTAATGGCGTTGACATGGGCGGCACAAATGTTTGGGCTGGCCTA
Organism: uncultured Pseudobdellovibrionaceae bacterium; assembly: GCA_964654245.1. GTDB lineage: Bacteria > Pseudomonadota > Alphaproteobacteria > Micavibrionales > Micavibrionaceae > UWPOB-MICAV1. The sequence goes on from CAZZGO010000054.1 coordinate 6,009, forward strand.
TGTGGTGGTTTTTGAAACGGATCAGGCCGCGCGTGTGCTCGAAGGGATGGCCTCACTTTCCAGTATATGGGCGGTGGGTTTGTCGGTTCTTGGGATTTACGTGTATAAACGCAGTGAAGAAAAAAAATCATCTCTGCCTTTCCTGCGGCAAGAGATAACAGAACAAAAACCTAAAGCCTCCCCTTTGCTGCCGTCTAAGCTCAAGGTGAAATCGAATATCAATCCGTAAGGGAATTAGGTTTTATGAGCGCGGGTCAGACTATATTCCCGGTAGATGGAATATAGCCCGGCAGAGATAATCAGGCTTAGCCCGATCATGGTTGTAGTGCTGGGTAGTTGATGGAAAACCCAGAACCCAAAAATCGTTCCCCAGATAATCTGGGTATAATGGAAGGGGGTGACCATGGCGGTCAGCGGTGCCATCGCAAAACCTTTGGAACAGGCCATAATTCCGCACACGACAAAAGGCGCATGAATTAGTAAGAAAGGTATATGTTCACGTGCAACAAGAGAGAGAGGATTGACCTCGCCAAACACCCACAGACACAGCCCATTGATCAGGAAGACAAACAAAGTCGGGTAAAAAGCATAAAGCGGGGTATAGTCATCCGTTCCAATCCGGCGAGCCTGAATGACACTTAAGGATGACCAGAACGCCCCCATAAAGGCATAAAGATACCCCACCCCCATATCATTAAATTGTGGTCCTGCCACGACCAGCACACCCGAAAAGGCCACGCCTGTGGCCATCCACCGCCGCCATCCCACATGTTCTTTCAGAAAAAAAACAGCAAAAATCTTACTTAAAAACGGGCTGATGAACACGATGGCATAGAAATCTGTCAGCGGGAGAAGTTTGAATGCGGTCACGGCAAAATAAGAAGAGCAGGCAATCACGAGTCCCCGGAAGATATGGGCTTTCCACTTGGCAGACTTAAATCCTGCCTTGCCTTTTTTAAACCAGATGATCCCCCCTGAAATCACCATCCCAAACAAACCACTGATCGTTAATAATTGAAATGTTGAAAACGTATCGCGCAGGATTTTGGCGACCACATCGGCACAGGAAAAAAAGAAATATCCCAAGACGACATAAAAAATCGACCGGAAGATCAGGGCTCTATATTCAGGGGAAGTGGGTGACATATTGCGCTTACTTATATATAGAGATATGTTTATTGGCGAGCATAAAATTTCTATGCCATCTTATTCATCGATAAACGGGTTCCGCCATGACTATTGCTCCTAGTTTTAAAAAATCATCCCATCGTTTTGGGGATATGGCGTCTGAATTTTTCCGGTTGGAATCGGCCGGGGGGATTATTCTGGTGGTGGCCGCTGCGTTGGCGTTGATTGTGGCGAATTCGCCCCTGTATGGGCTATATCATTATATTTTGAATGATATTCAATTTCGAATTGGTTTTTCGGATGTGACCGGCCATGACGCCCAAGTGGAAAAATCTATTTTGCTTTGGATCAACGATGGCTTGATGGCCATTTTCTTTTTTCTGGTCGGGCTGGAGATTAAACGGGAATTTATCAAAGGTGAGCTGTCCAGCCGAGAGAGAGCCTTGCTTCCTGCCCTCTGTGCGGTGGGGGGGATGGCTATTCCTGCGGCGATTTATTGGTTTTTGAATCAGGACAACCCCGAAGCCGTGCGGGGCTGGGCCATTCCCGCTGCCACCGACATTGCCTTTGCGCTGGGGGTTTTATCGTTGCTGGGGACGCGCGTACCCACTTCACTCAAGGCGTTATTACTGGGGATTGCAGTGATCGATGATTTGGGTGCTATTATCATCATTGCCGTCTTTTTTTCTGGTCATCTGGCGATGACGGCACTCTATGGGGCGGGGATATGCGTGGCCATTATGGCGGCATTGAATATCAAAGGTGTGGCCAGCCGTATCCCTTATATTTTATTGACGATGATTTTATGGGTATGCGTGCTAAAATCAGGCGTGCATGCCACCATTGCGGGGGTATTGGGGGCGTTGTTTATTCCGCTTTCCTGCCCCAAAGACCCAAACCGTTCCCCGGCCGAGGAAATTGAACATAGTTTACATCCGTGGGTGGCATTTGGCGTGTTGCCGCTATTTGGGTTTGCCAATGCCGGCGTGCCGTTTGACGGGATGGGGTGGCATTCGCTGATGGATCCGATCACGCTGGGGATTGCGGCCGGATTATTCATCGGCAAACAGATCGGCATTTTTTTGGTGATGGTATTTTGTGTCGTGACACGTATCTCCCCCATGCCTTCGGGTGCTAACTGGATGCAACTTTACGGTGTCTCATTACTCTGCGGAATTGGGTTTACCATGTCATTGTTTATTGGCGGCCTTGCTCTCGAGGGCATACATATGCAGGCTAGCGTCCGTTTGGGGGTTCTGGTAGGATCAATCGCATCTGCCCTTTTGGGGTATCTTGTCTTGCATCTGGGTTCATCTTCTTCTGTGCAAAGGAAATAATAATGGCATCGGCACCTTTTCACCTGGCGGGGTCTATTGTTGACATGACCGGAGATGGCGTCTGGCCGCATATGGCCGCCGAAATCCGGGATCAGTTGATTGCACCTTTTTTCAAGGTCGACTGGAAGGTGCATGATATTTCCCTGATCGCCCGTGATAAAACCAATGATGCGGCGTTGACGGCGGCGATTGCCGATTTAAAAACACATAAATGCGCCATCAAGGGCCCCACCATTACCCCCACCAAAGAAGAAACCGCCAAGATGGGGTTATCCAAACAATGGGATTCGCCCAATGGTATTATCCGGCGGGCGATCAATGGGTCGGCCATTTTAAGAAATACGATTGAAATTTCTGGGATGGATAAATACGCACCGCTGATGCGGGATGTGACGATTGTTCGTCAGGCGGTGGGCGGTATATATGGCGCGCCGAACGTGGCCATTCCGGGCAAGGGCACCGTCAAGGTGACGTATGAAGCCGAGGATGGCACCGTTCAGACCTTGATTGATGGTCGCAAAGTCGAGCCGGGTGTGTTGTTGCTGACGACGGAAACAGATAAATCTATTCGTGATTATGCCCATGCGGTATTTCAGCAAGCGATTGTCATGCGTAAATCGGTTGTGTTTGCCGGGAAGGATACGATCAGCCCTGTCTATGATGGCCGGTTTATCGATATTTTTAATGCCATCTTCAAAGAAACTTATGCCGAAACATTCAAGGCGCACTCACTTCAGTTCAGTGACAAGGTACAGTTGATTGACGCGGTGGTGTCTAAAATCCCTCAAGGCAAGATGAATAACATGATCATTGCGCTCAAGAATTATGATGGGGATGTGGTGTCCGATCAGGTGGCGGGAGAACATAAATCGCTGGGGTTGATGGATTCAACACTCGTCAGTGCGGATGGTATTTTGCTCGCGGATCCACCGCACGGCACCGCGCCCGATCTTGAATCCGCATGGCATGACAAAAAAATTCTGCTGGCTAATCCGACGGCGCATATTTTCGCCTATGCCGAAGCGATCCGGCATAAGGCCGATTTGAACGGACAAACGGACGGTGCTGACATGGCCAAAAAATTAAAACTGGCCGTGGTGGCAACGATTGAAAAAGGCATGATATCCGGGGCGTTGACGGGTGATTTGGCGCCCGACCGTGCCAAGGCCATCAGCGGGCAAGCCTTTATTACCCATGTACGGGATATCTTTAAAACGATGATTTAAGGGTTAAGCGGACGCGGCGTTCAGGGTATTCAGCAATAAGCACGCAATCGTCATAGGCCCCACACCACCTGGCACGGGCGTGATATATCCCGCGACCTGTTGAACGGAATCAAAATCCACATCCCCACATATCTTGCCCGTTTCAAGACGGTTGATGCCCACATCAATCACAATGGCACCGGGTTTGACCCATTCTGCCTTGACCATCCGGGGTTTTCCGATCGCGCAGACCAAGATATCGGCCGTACGGCACAAGGCGGGCAAATCACTTGTTTTCGAATGTGCCGTGGTGACCGTGCAATGTTCACCCAGCAGTAATTGTGCCATCGGCTTACCAAAGAGATTTGATCGTCCAATGACGACGGCCTTTAGGCCGCTTAAATGATCGCGGACAGATTTAATCAGGCGTAGTGACCCTTGCGGTGTGCAGGGGATCATCCCGTCTTTCATGCCGAGACATAATTTCCCGGCATTGGTGATCGTGAGACCATCGACATCTTTGTGGGGGGCGATGGTTTGCACCAGCGATTCTTGAACGCCGGCCAGATGATCCGGAAGCGGCAGTTGAAGCAATATGCCGTGAATGTTCGGGTTCACATTTAAATTTTGAATGACGTGACGAATGTCGGATTCCGTGGCCGACGCCGGAAGGGCGTGTTCATAACTCACAATGCCGACTTCGGCGCATGCCTTGATCTTGCTGGAGACATATATATGTGAGGCGGGGTTGTCGCCCACTAAAATGACGGCCAATCCGGGCTTTTCCGGCAGGGCAGATACCTGCCGGGCGATCTCCTGGCGAAGGGCTGAAGAAATATCTTTCCCGTTTATGATCTGTGCACTCATGCTCAAACCACTAGAACATATTGATATAAAAGGCAAAATTTTTTTGATATTATCTAAATAAGATTTATTTAATATACAAATTATCTAATATTCATAAACTCCACGTCAGGACAGCGATTTTAAGGTAGAATATTGACGTGAATCAGTCTTCAGGTGCCGTTCGTGTGCCTGTTCTTCAAGTAAAGAATATATGTCGCCACATCTGTGTATTTCTATGTGCTGAGTTTTTATCCATATAAAAATTAACAAGTCGTTAGGGATACACCTGTTATTCTAAAGGATAAGAGGGGAATTCTATCCATAAGGGGGAGTCATGGGAATCATGTCGTTTATGCGTTCAATCCGCGATCAACAATCCGGGAACGTCTTTTTTGCCCTTTTTGGCGCGGTGGCCCTTGTGGGGGTGGTGGGTGCCACCAGTATGCAGATTATGAAGGGGCCTGTGCGCTCCATGTCCGAGGTGACCAAGCGCACGGTCGCTGAGAATAATATGATAGCCTC
>CAZZGO010000055.1:0-4359 GCA_964654245.1 uncultured Pseudobdellovibrionaceae bacterium
TGGCTAGATAGGTGGCATCAACTTGTCCATCTTTTAATTTCTGCAGACGTGTATCCACATTACCCCGAAGCGGCACCACCTTAAGATCAGGACGCCGCGATAAAATAAGTGCCTGACGACGCAAGGACGATGTCCCTACCACCGCACCTGCGGGCATGTCATCCAGCGACGCATAGGTGTAACTGATGAACGCATCTCGAAGGTCAGCGCGTTCCAGCACATGGTCAAGTGCCAAACCCGGCGGCAGAAAAGACGGCATGTCCTTGAGCGAATGCACGCCGACATCAACCGCCCCCGATAGCAAAGCCTGTTCAATTTCGCGGGCAAACAGACCCTTACCCCCCGCCTGTTCCAAAAGCCGTGTTTCACCCGAAGCGGGGTTCCAGTCCCCGGATGTGGTGATAATCACACGCTCAAGTTCGATCCCCGGATGTGCCTGGCGCAGGCCGTTCATCACCATATCGGCCTGAACCAAGGCCAGCTTTGATCCGCGGGTGCCAATTTTTAATGTCATGATCTTTGTTGTAGTCACTTTACAGCCTGCCGAAAAGATGGAAAAACCCACCTGATGATTGTTTTGGGGATAGAAACGTCTTGTGATGAAACGGCCGTCGCGCTGGTGCGGGATGACCGTACGATTTTAGCGCATCTGGTCTTAAGCCAGTTAAAAGAACATGCGGCTTTTGGTGGGGTGGTGCCGGAAATTGCCGCGCGGGCACATCTGACGCATCTAGATCGGTTGATACAGGCGGCGATGTTAGAGGCTCAATTGAATTTTGATGCTCTGGACGGGGTGGCCGCCACCTGCGGGCCGGGTCTGATTGGCGGGGTCATGGTAGGCATGATGGCGGGCAAGGCCATTTCCGCCGCCAAAAATATTCCTTTCGTCGCGGTCAATCATCTTGAGGCCCATGTTCTGACAGCACGGCTGACACATGATGTGGCGTTTCCTTATCTGGTTTTACTGGTATCGGGTGGACATACCCAGATTTTGATGGCACGGGATATCGGTATCTATCAACGCATTGGCACCACGCTGGATGATGCCGTCGGAGAATGTTTTGATAAAAGTGCCAAAATGATGGGTCTGCCGCACCCAGGTGGTGTTGAAATCGAAAAAATGGCCAGAAACTGTGCAGATCCTGATATGGCCTGCCGCCGCTTTCCCCTGCCCCGTCCCTTATGCCAGCGTCCCGGATGTGATTTTTCTTTTTCAGGCCTCAAAACAGCTGTCAGGGATCATGTCGCCCATCTCCCCCAAGGGGTTTTACAGCGCTCAGATATCGCGGATTTATGTTGTGCACTGGAAATTACCATTGCCGATATCGTGCAAGATCGCTGTGCCCATGCGATTGATCTTTTTAAAAAATCACATACGGGACGGACGCTGGTTGTTTGCGGGGGGGTAGCGGCCAACCAAACCCTGCGGAATTCGTTAAAAACCCTTTGTCATCAAAAGGATATGGATTTAGTTGCACCCTCTCCGGCTTTGTGTTCGGATAACGGGGCAATGATTGCCTGGACCGGAATAGAAAGTTTAAAACGCGGCCGCCATGACCCTTTGGACGTGCCCGCAAAACCCAGATGGCCGCTGGATCCCATGGCTGAACCTAAACCCGGTGCCGGAATCAAGGCATAGCCCCATTTTTTTTTGAATAAAGGATATTGGATATGAACCAGAAAATCGGTGTAATTGGGGCGGGCGCATGGGGTTGTGCCCTGGCACAAACACTGGCCGGTGCCGGCAAAGAGGTCATTTTATGGGCGCGTGAACCCGAAGTGGTCACATCCATCAATGACCGGCATGAAAACACTCTTTTCCTGCCCGGCGTTACCCTTCACCGGAATATTCGCGCCACCGCCAGCCTGTCGGATGCGGCGCAAGGTGATATCTTACTGGTGGTCACGCCGGCACAACATATCCGTACAACCCTTGAAGGGCTGAAACATGATTTGTCTTCGGGCAAGCCGTTTGTCATTTGCGCCAAGGGTATGGAGATTCACTCAGGTCTTTTACTCTCGCAAGTCGCCAGAGAGATTCTGCCAGATCAAGTCCCGGCTGTGTTAACAGGCCCAACTTTCGCCAGTGAAATTGCGCGCGGCCTGCCCTGCGCCGTAACCGTCGGCATTGCCGACAAAGATATCGGCCAGCAGATTGTCGAAGGAATCAAAAGCAAAACATTAAGACCCTATTTAAACGACGATGTGATCGGCGCACAGGTCGGCGGAGCGGTCAAAAATGTGATCGCCATTGCCGCAGGCGTTATTCAAGGGCGCGGTATGGGCGAGAGTGCGAGGGCGGCTCTGGTCACGCGCGGGCTAGCGGAAATGTCGCGTCTGGCCTCTGCCATGGGCGGCAAAAAAGAAACATTGATGGGGATGTGCGGGGTGGGAGACATGATTTTGACCTGCTCATCCATGCAATCACGCAATTTTTCGCTGGGAATGGCTTTGGGGCAAGGTCAGCGCGCCGAGGATATTTTAAAAACGCGTTCTTCGGTTACCGAGGGCGTTCATACAGCCAAGGCACTCAAGGTTCTGGCAAAGAATAATGCGGTCGATATGCCCATTTCATTTGCCGTAGATGCATGCCTGTCGGAAGGCGCGGATATTTCATCGGTGATAGAAGCGATGATGGATCGTCCGTTACGCGCCGAGGGAATTTAACGCCATGGCTTTTTGGTTGATGAAATCAGAACCCAATGTCTGGTCATGGGACCAGCAGGTCAAAAAAGGTACCGAAAGTTGGACCGGCGTTCGAAATTATCAGGCATCGAATAATATGAAGTCCATGGTGATCGGGGATCAGGCTTTTTTTTATCATTCCAATATCGGGAAAGAAATCGTGGGGATTGTTAAAATTTCCAAACTTTATTATCCGGATCCCACAGATGAGACAGGTAAATTCGGTATGGTCGATGTGACGGCCTTAAAATCTCTAAAAAAACCAGTCACCTTGGTCGATATTAAAAATACACCCGCTTTAAAAAATATGGCTTTGCTAAAACAATCCCGCCTGTCGGTATCGGCTGTGACGCCGGCGGAATGGGATATTATTCTCTCTCTGTCACAGACACCGCGTTAGGTTTTACCATGAATTTGAAATCGTCATTGATTGCCCTGTGGGTGGTAATCATCTGGGGCAGTAATTTTCCCGTCATTAAATTGGGGATCGAAGAATTATCGCCTTTTGCGTTTTTGACCCTTCGGTTTTTTATCACAGGTCTTATTTTCTTGCCTTTCATGAAATGGCCGGGATGGGAGGTTGTCCGTGACCTGTTTATCATTGGATTTCTCATCGGTATTTTGCATCAGGGATTGATGTTTTATGGACTTCAATTCACCGGCGCAGGCACGATGTCTATATTGCTCCAATCCCAAGTGATTATTGCCACGCTTATTGGCTGGCTTTTCTTCAAGGAACATATTGGGTGGCGCACAACGCTGGGCATCTTTCTGGGCTTTTCCGGGATTGTTGTCCTCATGGGTGGTTTTCATACCGGGACTGAAATAAAAGGATATGCGCTGGGTATCTTATCCGCCTTGTTCATCGCCCTCGCTTATATCCGCATGCGGCGTTTACGGGATATGCATTCACCAACTTTTATCGCCCTCATTAACATCACCGTTGCACCGATCATGTTGATCTTGTCGCTTGCCCATGATGGTGGCGCGTGGATACAAAACCTGCCGCAGGTCGATATGTCAGTTCTAGGCGGTACCCTTGCCTATCAGGTCTTTGCGATTTCACTGGGTCATATGCTCTGGCAGAAATTGCTGGAAAAACATCCGGTCTCTCAGGTGATTCCCTGGTGCCTGTTGATCCCCGTGTTTGGGGTCATGGGCGGTATTGTGATGTTAAATGAGACCTTTACATGGAATATTCTCGTGGGCGGGATCATGACGCTGGCCGGTGTGGCCATCGTCATGGTGCGGCGCATTCAAAAGAATGTTGTAGTTGACCCGGAATCAGTCGATTAACCTTTTTGTTTTTATTCTGGAAAAAATAGCTGTTTTTTGATAGGGTCTGATCATTCAAACATATTTTGATGGAGTGACAGAACATGTCTTTATCCCCGAAAACGATGGCTATGCTAGGTGCTGGCGCTACCTTGGCCGCCCTTTTTTCACCTGCGGCCATGAACGATGCCGAAGCCCAAGTCATCAGATTTGGCAATAGAAACTTTAATGTGACGATCGGCATCCCTGGTCTTGGACCTCAGCCAAGATTTGGTTCGCCTTATTACTACAGACCTCGCCCCGGTACATGTGCAAGTGGACAACCTCCTGTCAGATTGCGTGGGAATCGTGCCGTATGCCCAGAAAATCTCCGTCAAGACGATCTCTACTACAGACAGC
>CAZZGO010000055.1:4459-11002 GCA_964654245.1 uncultured Pseudobdellovibrionaceae bacterium
AATCGTGCCGTATGCCCAGAAAATCTCCGTCAAGACGATCTCTACTACAGACAGCAACCCAATTTTTTTGTGCCGCCTCAACGGCAATATCGTCAAGCACCACAATTTCGTCAACAGCCCGGAAGAACACCACGATGCCTCCAGATACAAAGACTTCCCGGAAATCAAGGGCGGTGTCTTCGCTGGGGATCAAACATTTTTAACGGTGCGAGTGGTGTCATGGCTTCGCTTGATATGCCCGCGACTTATGACGTATCTATGAACGTGACCTTTCAGGAACCTGACTTCGCGCCGCAACACGGATAAGTTTATCCGGCGTGAGAAGTACTTTTTAAATCGGTCAAATGTGATTAAACTGGGGCATGGATCACGTCTTTCCGCCCCCACAACAAATTGCAGATCACGCACATATCACAGCCGAGACATATCGCACGCAGTATCAACGCTCCCTTGCTGACCCCGATGCGTTCTGGCGCGAACAGGCCAAGCGGTTATCGTGGATCACGTCGCCGACAAAGATCAAAAATACATCCTTTCATCACCCGGTATCCATTAAATGGTATGAAGATGGGCAATTAAATGCCTGTTACAATTGCGTTGACCGTCATCTGCCGCATAAAGCCAATGATATTGCCTTGATCGGCGAAGGCGATGATCCGGGCTATTCCCGGCGTGTGACCTATGGCGAATTGCACAAGCATGTGTGTCAGATCGCCAATGCGTTCAAATCCTTTGGGGTAAAAAAGGGAGATTGTGTCACGATTTATATGCCGATGGTGTTAGAAGCGGCCTTTGCCATGCTGGCATGTGCCCGGATTGGCGCTATGCACTCGGTTGTTTTTGGAGGATTTTCACCTGAATCTTTGGCGGGTCGCATTCAAGATGGCAAATCACGGATTGTGATCACAGCAGATGAGGGTGTGCGCGGCGGCAAAATCATCCCCTTAAAGAAAAATGTGGATGATGCGTTATTATCCTGCCCTGACGTGACCCATGTCCTCGTGCTCTCCCGGACGGGGGCGGATATTCCTTTAAAGCCCGGCAGAGACTACCGCTGGCAGGATGTTGTCGATACGCAGGAAAGTACCTGCCCTTGCGAAACCTTGTCGGCGGAAGATCCGCTTTTTATTCTGTATACATCGGGTTCAACCGGAAAGCCCAAAGGCGTTTTACATACGACCGGGGGATATTTGGTGTATGCCGCGCTGACGCATGAATGTGTGTTTGATTATAAACCGGGGGAGATTTATTGGTGCACCGCCGATGTCGGATGGGTCACCGGTCATTCTTATATCGTCTATGGTCCACTGGCGAATGGTGCTACCAGCCTGATGTTCGAAGGGGTTCCAAATTATCCCGATTGGTCGCGTTTCTGGCAGATCGTGGATAAGCATCATGTGAATATTTTTTATACTGCGCCAACGGCCATTCGTTCCCTGATACGGGCAGGAGATGAGTTTGTCACCCGTACATCGCGTTCTAGTTTACGCATATTGGGCACGGTAGGAGAACCCATTAATCACGAGGCCTGGATGTGGTATCACAAAATTGTCGGTAACGAGAGATGCCCCATCGTGGATACCTGGTGGCAAACCGAAACGGGGGGGCATTTAATCACCCCTCTCCCCGGGGCAACGACGACAAAGCCTGGTTCGGCTACGCATCCTTTCTTTGGTGTCAAACCTGAGATTCTGGATACCACAGGAAATATATTAACGGGTGCGTGCGAAGGCGCGCTCTGTATCGCCGATAGCTGGCCGGGGCAAATGCGCACCGTCTTCGGGGATCATGCCCGGTTTGAGCAAACCTATTTTTCAACCTTTCCCGGATATTATTTTACGGGCGATGGCGCGCGGCGCGATGACGAAGGATATTATTGGATCACCGGGCGCATGGATGATGTTATCAATGTTTCAGGCCATCGTTTAGGCACGGCAGAAATTGAAAGTGCGATTGATGAACACCCAGATGTGGCCGAAGCCGCCGTTGTTGGGTTTCCCCATGATATCAAAGGCCAAGGTATTTACGCCTTTGTGACACTTCGGGCTGGGTTATCCCCCACGGATAATATTCATCGAGGGATAATCCAGACAGTGCGCAAGATGATCGGCCCCATCGCCCAGCCCGATATCATCCAATTTACCCCCGGCTTACCCAAAACCCGCTCTGGCAAAATCATGCGCCGGATTTTGCGCAAAATTGCCGCAGGGGAAATTGACCAATTGGGTGATGTCTCCACGCTGGCCGACCCCGGGGTGGTTACCGAATTGGTTAATGGCCGAAAAATATCATAATTTATTTGACAGAATAAGTCTTCATCCCCTATATAAGGGCTTCTTTTCGAACAAAGGCCTGACGATATGCCGGATATTATTCCGTCAAAACGAATTATTTTTGTCTTGCGGGCGTCTCCCTCTATATGGGAGAGCCTGAAAAAGGCTGTTGACGACACAAACGATTCCACGGTCATCCTGATCCAAGCGCAAGCCAAAACCTACGCAGGAAATGGCGCAACAAATACGTCGTTATTCGCCCAGCAACAATGGGATGATCATCCCGGCCCGCCCCCAACTGAAGAGGAAAAAGAGCGCGTCCGCCAGCTTTTGAAAGACCCGGATGTGTGTGTTGATATCGTCAACACATCTGTGGGAGAACATGCGAGCGATCGTGCCACCTCCGGACAATTAATGGTTCAATATCTGGGTGATGAATATGGGGTCAAAAATATCCGATATATCATGCCGTATGACCCGGATGGCCGTAATGATAAACGCCATATCACGCAATATCAGACAGAATCGGGCAAAATCAAAACACGGGAAGAAGATGTGATCCCAAGTGGTATGTTCATGCCTCGGCGTTACTGCCGTCTTGGTGCAACAGCCATCGCGGCGTTTGACCCGCACTCCGTCTATCACATCGGGAATTTAACACAACCTTTTGGCAAAGACAGAACGGCTATTTTATCGAATATTCCAGCCATCACGGATCAAATTATCATACGTCATGCCGATTCCATCCGTCAGGGATTATTTCGTATCGGCGCACCAGATGGCTGGGATAAAAAAGATGACCCCTCCAAAAATATGGCCACAGAGCGCGTCAAAGATGTCTTGCGCATGGTCTGGGAAAAAACGCCAGATATTCACGCACAATATGATGACGTGAATCAGTTCATCTCATACAGCCAATTTGGTATTACCAAAATCCGCAAAGCCGCCTTCAAGGGCGCTCCGGCTAAACCTGAAATCACGGGCGTTCATGGAAATGTTGACGGATGTGTCTGTGTTCTACTGGATGACCTGGTCGATAGCGGGAGTAGTTTGATCGGTAGCGGTGAAATATTGTTGAAACAAGGCGCGCTATACGTTGACACGGCGATTGCTCATGGTCCCGCGACTAAAGAAGCCTTGAATATCATGCTAAATACAACCGTCGAGGTGAATGGAAGGGCCACACTGGTGCTCAATCACCACATCTTGACCAACACTGTCACGCGCCTGGAAGATTTTATTCAGAAACTTGATGCCCGGGATAAAAACCGAATCACGTTGGTGAATTGCGGCAACGAAATTGTGCGTGAACTGGCCAAACCTTTCCCAAAAAAGCCAAGTTTTGAACTATCACCTGCCTATCGTATGAAAATTACTTTTGGTTAAATGCAGATGAAAATGAAGGCTTGAGGGCCGTAAAGGGATACATGCCCAGTACCACCCAGAGCATAAAAAGCCAGGCTTCGTGATGGGCGTGTGCCGCTTGCCTTTCAGAGATTTGACGTGACAACTCAAGCCGGTAAAAAACAGCCAGTGCCTGACGACGTTTTTCTTCGGTACGTTTTTCCAACGCCGTATCTTCTTCTTGACGCTGAACATGGATCAATTTTTCCATGATCTCTGTATTTTGTTTAAGTTCAAGAATACGTGTTTGCCTTGCGGAATGGACACTCTCGAGATGATCGCGCGCCATTTCAGCCATAGGATCGTCTTGTCCGTTTTCCCGAACGAGTTTTTGATACTGAGTTTTTGCTGTTAAATATTCCCGGTGAAGACGAGCGCATATATCGTCCATATCGGCCAGATATACGGCCTCTTCTAAAAGAGATTCAGACGGGGGCAGATCACAGAGATCTGGCGTGATCTTATGACCTTGTACAAGAGTGTTGAGAATATCATGCAAAGATACGTCAACGGACACCGGTTCACGCCGTGTGCCATCTACCTTTAAGAACTTACAATACCGATATGGTTTCATATCCCCTGCCCTACCCCCCAAACCCCTTACATTTGGGTTACAGGCATGATACGGGGAAATGTTTAGGGAAAGGTTAAGGATCAACCTATTGATAATAAATGGCTATTCAAGGCCAATGGCTGATTTATAGAGTTCCAGTAACTCTTCTTCCTCGCGGCGTTTTTCCACGTCCATTTTCCGAAGGCGCATGATTTTGCGCATGGTTTTGGTATCAAAACCGGTCGATTTGGCTTCGGCATAAATATCCTTGATATCATCAGCAAGCCCGGACTTCTCCTCTTCTAGTCTTTCGATCCGATCCAGAAAAGATTTAAGACGCTTACCCGAAATATTTTCGGCGTCTTGGGTTGTATCCTGATCGTCCTGTTCGTAACGCGCCATATTTGTTTTTGCCATTTTTTTCTCTCCTTTAAAAAAAATTATGAGGGGTCACGCCGGGGAATCACCACCCAGCTTTCGATACCTACCGCTTCAGGATCATCAGCCTTCGTCACACGGCCAATCTGAATCCGGACATTCACCTTGCGCAGTTCACTGTTGGTTTGCGCGGTATAGGATTGCGTTCCCTGTGGGATATAGGTCAATGTGACCGGAACGTCATACAGCCAGCGATAGACACCATTGACTGCCCCATCATTCAACAATAAGGGCGGGGCATCAATAAAGACATTCGTTTTCAAGCCTTGGCTCGTCAGCACAGAACGGATATCCGCTTCTTGAAGATAGGCTGAAAATTGCTGGTAGCCGGCTTCGGTAAAAAAAGATCTGTTCCGGGTTAGGCGCGAGTCAAAATCGGCGGCGGAAAAAGTTAGAATTTCTGAAATGGCCGTATTCACCCATTCAGACAATTCACGGGCCGTTAAATTCGGTTGATCAATCGGCAGAGCCTGAAAACCTGTTGCGGTAGGTGTTTCTGTTTGCAGGGTTTGATAAAAAGGAGCGACATCTCCAGCCTCGGTGAGCTGCATTTCCGTGTACACCGCATAGGCCAGTACCCCCACAAACATCAAAAAAGCCAAGGGGAACGAAAAATGCCACAGAAATTTTTGAAACCAAAATTTGAACACGTATGTTTAAATCCTTTAACTTGCGTGGCGATGCCGGAAGGATTTTATCTTACCGATCGCGCCACCCAGTTGCATCACATTTTCAATCCGTCTGTCCAAAAAATGACGCGTTGTGGACAAGTCAGGGGACATATCGTCAAGGGCGCACAGGGTTGTTGCGGCCAGAACACCGGCAAGGAGGGTTCTTTTTGTATAATAATTATAATCCTGAGACTCATCACCTGCCCATTGCCAGATAGTGTCCGATGTTTTCCACAATATCTGGGAGCCTTTGAGTTTTCTGAAAGGGCGCACCCAATATGAAAGAGCCTGCCTTTCGGCTTCGTGGTAAGGCTTCAAGATATTGATCCGCGTCCAGACAGCCTCGGTAATTTGGTCACGGATACGGCGCGGCCGGGGTGATAGGTGAGAGAGCTGGGCGAGCATGTTACGGTCTGCCCAGTCGGCAAAATGATGGATGACGTCCTCAACGCCTTGAATAAACACGGCCTCGGCCATATCTTGATCATAGCCTGCGGCCAGAGTAGCTTTTGCCAGCGCATGGCGTGTCCAGCCATCAAAAGGCACGCCAGATAACATGGATTTTAAAATGTTATCTCTGATCGTGGTTATTTTTTGGGTCATCACATGATATGAATGCCCTAATCTTCTGATCAGGTAAAGAGCACATGACAAAAAAGAAAAAACCAGCACCACCCGTAAAATCTCTGGATGATGAAAGCACGCTGGGCGGCAGGGTCAAGCGTTACTCTCAGGTGGGCACGACGATGGCCGGACTGGCCGCCAAGCTTGTGGGAGAAAAATATCTGGGTCTTAAGATTGAGCGTGGGGATCACGCCGCAGAACTCACCTCGGCACTCGGCAACTTAAAAGGCCCGCTGATGAAGGTGGGGCAAATTCTGGCGACTATCCCTGATGCCCTGCCCGAAGAATATGCGCGCGAGCTCCAGCACCTTCAATCAAATGCCCCGCCGATGGGCTGGCCTTTTGTCAAACGCCGGATGAAGTCGGAGCTGGGGGTTGAGTGGGAACAGAAATTCAAGACATTTGAACACGAAGCCTGCGCCGCGGCGTCGCTGGGGCAAGTACATAAGGCCCTCACGCATGACGGACGCTCTGTGGCCTGCAAACTTCAATATCCTGACATGAAATCAGCCATCGAAGCCGATTTAAAGCAATTGAAACTTATTTTCTCCCTGTATGAACGATATGATCAGGCCATTCG
>CAZZGO010000056.1:0-4546 GCA_964654245.1 uncultured Pseudobdellovibrionaceae bacterium
GGACCTGATGTCAGGATTTTCGTGTGTGCGCTGGCTGGCCGGGCAGGGACGGGATGTCATTCTTCTGGATTGGGGGAATAGCTCCCAAGACCCGGGTCAGGCGACATTGGATCAGGCCGTGACGGAATGTTTGATCCCGGCGATGGCTTTTGTCCACAAACTCTATCAAACGCCTGCCGATGTGATGGGGTATTGCATGGGTGGTACCTTATTGGTGTCTGCCGCGTGTCACGCGCCGGACATATTGCGGCGGCTTGTTTTTCTGGCTACGCCGTGGGATTTTGATGCGGGGGATCGCGCCTTGCAGGCGCAGGTTTTGGCAT
This sequence comes from uncultured Pseudobdellovibrionaceae bacterium, assembly GCA_964654245.1. Lineage (GTDB taxonomy): Bacteria > Pseudomonadota > Alphaproteobacteria > Micavibrionales > Micavibrionaceae > UWPOB-MICAV1. The sequence goes on from CAZZGO010000056.1 coordinate 324, forward strand.
GGGCTATTTCGGGACAATCCCTGATGGCGACCACTGGGGTGCTTCCGGCGTCGTGGGCGCAGACGGTTTTTGCCTGTGTTGACCCGGCGCAGATTTTGAATAAATTTTCGGCCTTTGCCGATAAACCGACTGACGACCCTGAGACCGCCCGGTTTGTCGCCGTCGAAGATTGGCTGAATGATGCGGCGGATCTACCGGCGGGGGTGGCGCGCGCCTGTATTCATGACTGGTATACGCACAATCTGACGCAACATCAAAAATGGCGCATAGGGGGCAAGGTTATTTTACCGCAACATATAGCACATGAAACACTTGTCGTATCTGCCCAAAATGATCGGCTGGTGCCCCCCCCATCATCCCAATCTCTTGCCCGGTCTTTGCGGCAATCCCGCGAGTTGTCCGTGGACACCGGACATATTGGTCTTTTGGCCGGGCGCAATGCCGTTGAACAGGTCTGGAAACCGATCTCTGATTTTCTGCAGGCAACATCATAAAGTTTACGTCACACACGGCTTGATCCACCTTGAACCTGTGGGGGTTTCGTTCTATCTTTTTACGTCGTTCATCCTTGGAGATTTCCTATGCCTCAATCCCCTTCTGATCCTGTTGTCATCGTCTCGGCCAAACGCACGGCTATTGGTGCGTTTAACGGTGTTTTTTCCAATACATCTGCTGTGGAACTGGGAAAGGTGGTCATTTCTGCCTTGCTTCAGGAAACGGGCATCAAGCCCGGCGAGGTAGATGATGTCATGTTAGGACAGGTGCTTACCGCGGGTGCCGGGCAGAACCCCGCCCGCCAGAGTGCGATGTCTGCCGGTATCCCCTTTGATAAAACCGCGATCACGATTAATCAGGTCTGTGGTTCTGGGCTTCGGGCGGTGGCGATGGGGATGCAGGCGATTGCGCTGGGGGATGCCGATATCGTCGTGGCCGGCGGACAAGAAAATATGAGTTTGTCCCCGCATGCCATGGTGTTGCGGGCGGGGACAAAAATGGGTCATGCCGAAATGGTGGATACAATGATCCGTGATGGATTATGGGACATTTTCAACGGATACCACATGGGGATCACGGCCGAAAATGTGGCGGCGGCCTATGATATCTCCCGCGCCCAGCAGGATGAATTTGCCGCGCAGTCTCAAAACAAGGCCGAAGCGGCCATTAAGGCCGGATATTTTGAGGGGCAGATCGTTCCCGTGACGATCAAGGTGAAGCGCGAAGACGTGCAGGTGACACGCGATGAATTTCCGCGTGACGGGGTCACGGCCGATGCGCTGGCGAAGTTAAAACCGGCGTTTAAGCCCGACGGGTCTGTGACGGCAGGTAATGCGTCTGGGATTAATGACGGGGCGGCATGCACCTTACTGATGCGCCGAAGCATGGCTGAAAAACAGGGACTAAAAATATTAGGGCAGATCGCCAGCTGGGCGACGGCCGGGGTGGATCCGTCGGTGATGGGGACGGGGCCTATTCCGGCCGCGCAGAAAGCCATGGCCAAGGCGGGATGGCAGGCAGGGGATCTGGATTTAGTGGAATCAAACGAGGCCTTCGCGGCGCAGGCCTGTGCAGTCATGAAGGGTTTGGCGTTGCCCCCCGAAAAGGTCAATGTGAATGGCGGGGCGATTGCGCTAGGTCACCCGATCGGGGCGTCCGGGTGCCGCGTGCTGGTGACTTTGTTGCATGAAATGAACCGCCGGGACGTAAAAAAGGGTCTGGCGACCTTGTGCATTGGTGGCGGGATGGGTATAGCCATGTGTATTGAACGATAAACGGATAAAACAGGGTTTAAAAATGTCTGCACAAAAATTGGCGATTGTGACTGGGGGAACCCGTGGGATTGGCCTAGAGATTACCCGTCAATTACGCGCCGAAGGCTATCAGGTGGCGGCCACGTATCACGGGAACGAAGACGCGGCCAGAGCCTGTCACGAACAGACCGGTGCACAGGTTTTTAAATTCGACGTGTCTGATTTTGCGGCGACACAAGACGGGGTCAAGGATATTGAAACCCGCATGGGGGCCGTATCCGTATTGGTGAATAATGCCGGCATTACCCAAGATTCAACCCTGCACAAAATGACCGAAGCGGCCTGGGAAACGGTTATTCGTACCAACCTGTCATCCTGTTTTTACATGTGCCGCGCTGTCATCAATGGCATGCGGGATCGAAGTTATGGCCGGATCATCAATATTTCATCCATCAATGGCCAAAAAGGACAATTCGGCCAAGCGAATTATGCGGCGGCCAAGGCAGGCTTGTTGGGGTTCACCAAGGCCTTGGCACTCGAGAGTGCGGCCAAGGGGATTACCGTTAATGCCATTTGTCCCGGATATATTGCCACCGACATGACAGCATCGATGAAGCAGGAAGTACTCGAATCCATTATCCGCCAAATTCCGACAGCGCGGATGGGAACGCCTCAGGAAATTGCCGATCTGGTTGTTTTTCTGGCCAGTGATAAGGCCGGTTTCATCACCGGATCAACCCTGACCGCTAATGGCGGCCAGTATATGGTTTAATATTTACATAATATTAATATATTTAAGGCAGTTTACAATCTATGCGTGTTCGTAAAAATAATATTATTCTGGAGCGCCAGTTTATTGCCCAGGGCACCGTGGTCATCGCGGAAGGGGAATATGGCTCCAACGCGTTTCTGATCCAATCAGGGGCGGTGCGGGTTTACACACGCCACGATGGACGCGAAGTGGAACTGGCACAACTCGGCACAGGTCAGATATTTGGCGAAATGGCCATGGTGTTCGACGGCCCCAGAACCGCCAGCGTTCAGGCAACCGAAGATTGTAATCTCATTGTGATATCCCGGCATCAGTTTATCAAAAAACTTGAGGAGTCAGATGCGACGGTACGCGCGATTGTTCATATGCTGACCCAGCGCATAATTGATTCCAACAATAGCCTGATTAATAAAAAATCTGATTTTCAGGATCTCAAAGAAACGGCGCAGACCATCTATCAGAATATTGCCTTTGGTTTATCGCCGCAGGAGAAAATAAGTTTTCAGAATAAAGTCCTGCCGCATCTTGAATCACTTCTTCAGGCACTTGATGAATTTCGTGCCTCTTAAGCCTGATCCAATCCCCTGATCATTTACCTTTGAGATTTAGGATCATTGGGCTTATATAGCCCTCATATCCTGTTTTGATATCTAACCTGAAGGTGATCCGAATGATAAGGCTGATTGGTGTGGTATTGTCTGTGGTGGTTCTGGCGTTGGCGGGGCTTTTGATTGCGCCGGCTTTTATGGACTGGAACGCCTATAAACCCCAGATTATTTCTCAGATTAAATCGGCGACCGGCTATTCGGTTCACATTGGCGGGGATATCAAGCTGGCCTTATTGCCGTCGCCGACGGTGGATATTGCTGATGTCCAGATCGAAGCCCCCTTGAAGGTCAAATCCGAACATCTGGCCGTGATGAAACGTGCGAAAGTTTCGCTGGATTTATGGCCGTTGCTGGAGCGTCAAGTGTCGGTCAACACCGTTCGGTTGGTTGAACCCATTATCCGGCTGGAAATCCTGAAAGATGGACGCCAAGGCTGGATGAGTCCTGAAATGCAGACGGTGTCAGATGTGGTTCCAACCGACGTCAAAAATGGGGCGGCAAAAGCGGTCTCTAAAGGGGTTTCAAATATCGCCCTTCAAAGTATCGAAATTGAAAATGGCCGTTTCGAATTTTCAGATTACACAAAGAACGCTTCATACCCCATTGATAATATTAACATCGATCTTTCGGCTGATACGTTAAATGGCCCCTTCACGGTGACGGGGGATGTGGTGTATCTGGGTCAAAAAATCGCTCTGGATGCTAATACGAAACAGATCAACCCGGAATCTCGTGACCTTGAACTCGCGGCTCAAATAGAGGTGCCGGGTTTGGATACGGCTCTTCGGTATGAGGGGGTGGTGGGGTTACGTTCTACGGATGCGCAAGGTACGATTGATCTCCGATCCGGTAATTTGGCGAAGGCTGTGGCAAGCTTTACGGGTGGAAAACCGATCGCGCTTCTCTCAGACAAGGTGGCCGTCAAAGGGATACTGACCAAAACAAAAGACGCGATATCTTTGACGGATTCCGAATTGGAGATCTTTAAAACCAAAGGGTCTGGCCGTATCGAAATATCGAATCTGGTATCAAAAGATCCGGTCAAAGCCATGGTTGATTTGGATGTGAAAGGGGTGTTGGATCTTGAGGCTTTCA
>CAZZGO010000056.1:4646-10632 GCA_964654245.1 uncultured Pseudobdellovibrionaceae bacterium
ACCCTTCGCTTGACGGCTGAAGGGGTTAAATTCTCTGGTCAGAGCCTGAAGGGCGTCGTGCTTGAAAGCACAAAACTCGGCGGACGGTTCAATACGGCCTTCAAACTGCTGGAGGTGCCGGGTGGCGGTAAACTGGACGGTAAGGTCAATATTGCCTATGGGGCGTCTTCTGTGTCTGAAAAGACGGGGGCGATTACCTATAGCCAGCCGATCACCGGCTTTACCCTCACGGGGGCATCGGATCAACTGCCCACCCTTCTGGCGTCATTGGGGCAAAAAGGGGATAACACCAAATTGTTCAATACCGCCCAATTCAATATCAACGGGGATATGGGGGCAGACCGTATCAACGTGAAGAACGCCAATGTAAAACTGGATGATATGACAGGCACCTTGAGTGGGTCATATCGTCCTGCCGGGCAGGGGAGCAAGCCCGATGTGACGCTCAACCTTTCTATGGATATGCTTAACCTGGATGCCTTGCGGGCGCGCCTGGGCGGCAAGCCTGCCCCGGCGCCTGCCTCTTCTTCAGAGGCTCAATCAGCAGAAACCCCGTCCAGTAAACCAGTGGACATGCGGTCTGCCGTCAAACCGCTTCAGGATTTCTCCCTTCCGGTTAATCTAACATTTGATATCTCATTGGGTCAACTCAGAGCCAACAATATGGATATTTCCGGCGTGCGTCTGAGTGGGGTCAGCAAAGGCTCATCCTTGACCCTTAATTCAGTTTCGGCAGACAACCTGATGGGGGCGAGCGTGATCCTGAAGGGTCAGGTGGCCAACCTGACAGATCTCTCCGGGATTGATATGGATTTCTACGGAAAGACATCTGATGCGCAAAGTCTGATGACGTCATTGAAGGTGCCGACAGATAAGCTTCCGGCCAAAATCGGCCCCGCCGAAGCCAAGGTGAACCTGAAAGGAAATCCTGAAAATATGGACTTTGTGGCCAATATTGACGCCTTGTCGGGTCAAGTCAGTGCGCAGGGAAATCTGCGCGATGCCTTGGGGGCGCGCACCTTTGGGGATATGACGTTCGGGGTGAAACACCCGAACTTTGTTCAGGCCATGAAGCTGGTATCACCGGGGTTCAGTGGGTCACCTTCTTTGGCACGTCCCTTCGATTTTTACACTAAAACCAAGCGTATCGAAAATGGCTATGACCTGTCCGAAATCAAGGGCAATTTCGGGTCAACGTCACTATCCGGTGCCTTGCGCGTGATCACGGGCGGGGCGCGTCCTGACATCTCGGGAACGTTAAATGTGGGTCAGTTGCCCCTGGATACCTATCTGGCGAATAAGGGGGGCTCGGGCACATCGTCTTCCGGTTCAGGGGCGGCTTCAACGGGATCGACTAAAAACTCTGGCGGCTCTGGCGCGTGGTCGTCGGCCCCCCTGGATATGGGCTGGATCCGGGCGGCAGACATGAATTTAGATCTCTCGGCACAGACGATCACCTATGGCGGCTGGAAATTCGATCAACCGAAAACCAACATTCTGACGCAAAACGGCATTCTGAAGGTGCAGGACATGACGGCAGGTCTTTTTGGCGGGCAGGCGAGCTTGAACGCCGAGGTTAAGGCGGGAGCCGCCCCGGGTGATGCCGTTAGCTTAAGTGTTAAAACCGACATGAAAAACGTATCCATTGAACCGCTGGTCTTTGCGATGAGTGGTTCTCGCCGGGTCAGGGCGCAAGGGGATATCTCTATGGATATGTCTGTGGCTGGGGCGGGGGGATCGGCGCAGGCCTTGGTGAGCGCGCTGGACGGTAACGCCAGTGTCCGCGGGCAGGATGTGGTGTTTGACGGGTTTGATTTTGCCGCCATCTCTCAGGCCATTATGGATAGTGCCAAACCGCTGGATCGTATTTCCCAGATTGTTTCCGCATCCTCAAGTGGTGGACAAACCCGCTTTGATACGATTGTGGGGGATTATAATATCGATAATGGTATCGTGGCTATCCAGACCATGAAAATGGATGGTCAATCGGCGAACATCGTCTCGCAAGGGACGGTTAGCCTGCCGCAAAAATATATTGATACCACCCATATGATTACCCTGCCTCAGGCGAAAAAAATGCAGCCCTTCAAGGTGGAAATCAAGGGGCCTTTAAGCAACCCGGTGAATACATTCGGAAGCGGTATCTTTGACACGATATTGCGCGAAAAAGTGCAGGATAAAGTGATCGAAAAACTGCCCGACCTTCTGGGGGATAAAACAACCGACAAGCTTCGCAAGTTTGGTATTCTTCCGCCGCAGCAAAATCCGGCTGATTCCCCGGAATCTGCGCCTTCTGCCCCGGCGGAAGGTCAAAGTGGCTGGTCAGATCCGGCTCAGGATTCTGGCGCTGAAACGTCGACAGAGCCCGCACAACAAGCGCCCGTACCGGCCAAAGACCCACTTTCGCAAATCCTGCAAAATCCGGATAAGCCGGAAGAAGCTATTAAAGGGGTTCTGGATGGATTACTGCGCTAACGGGGTAGGTCGTTGTGCGCGTCTTGAAGTGCGCCTAGAATGAAAAGCCGTACAGCACTGGAGAGGGTGTTTTCCCCTCGCGCCCGATCAACCTGATTGATCAGGGTTGTCATGGGAACGCCCCTTTTTTGTGCAAGGTATTTTAAGGCTTCCCAGAAGGGATCCTCTAACGTGATGCTGGTAGCGTGACCACTCAGGATGACTGATCTTTTTCGGGCAGGGGCACGGACATCGACGGACATTATTGCTGCGGCCCGATCATATCCTCGGGCTTCACCCATGCATCAAATTGTTCCGACGTCAGCAGACCTAGTGCGATCCCAGCTTCGCGCAGGGATGTACCTTCGGCGTTGGCTTTTTTGGCAATTTTCGCCGCATTATCATACCCGATATGGGGGTTGAGTGCCGTCACCAGCATCAGGGAGTTTTCCATCAGCAGGGTAATGCGCTTGCGATCCGGTTCAATCCCATCCACACAACGCGCCGCAAAACTGCGGCATCCCCCGGCAATCAGCCGGATCGATTGAAGCACGTTGTGAATGATCACCGGCTTAAACACGTTCAATTCAAAATGCCCGTTACTGCCTGCTACCGTCACCGCCACATGATTGCCCATAATTTGGGCGCAGACCATGGTCAGGGCTTCGCACTGGGTGGGGTTGACCTTGCCTGGCATGATGGACGACCCGGGTTCATTGGCCGGAAGGACAATTTCCCCGATCCCTGACCGGGGGCCTGAGGCCATTAAACGAATGTCATTGGCGATCTTCATCAAGGACACGGCCAGCACATTTAAGGCGCCTGAGAGCTCCACCAGCGCGTCATGGGCGGCCAGTGCTTCGAATTTGTTGGGAGCTGTCACAAAGGGCAGGCCAGTCATGTTGGCTACTTCCTGCGCGAACCCTTCGGCAAAACCGACCTTGCAGTTAATCCCGGTGCCTACCGCCGTCCCGCCTTGTGCCAGTTCCATGACACGTGGCAGGGCGGATTTTACCCGAGCAATCCCATATTTGACCTGTGCCGCATAGCCTGAAAATTCCTGTCCCAGCGTCAGCGGCGTGGCATCCTGAAGATGGGTTCGGCCGTTTTTGACCAACGGGGCGAATTCTTTGGACTTGGCGTCAAGCGACGCCAACAGTTGCTCAAGAGCCGGGATGAGGTCACGGGTCACCGCTTCGGCGGCCGCAATATGCATCACCGTCGGGAAACTATCATTTGATGATTGACCCATGTTGACATGGTCATTGGGGTGCACAGGGGTTTTACCGCCCCGGGTACCTGACAGCATCTCGTTGGCTCTGCCCGCGATGACTTCGTTAGCGTTCATATTGCTCTGGGTGCCTGACCCGGTCTGCCAGACAGATAGGGGGAATTGTTGCGCCAGAACACCGTTCATAATCTCATCTGCGGCCATGGCAATGGCTTCACCAATTTTACGGTCGAGCACGCCGAGCTTCATATTGGTCAAGGCGGCAGATTTCTTTTGAATCCCAAAGGCTCGCACCAATTCAGCGGGCATTTTTTCCGTGCCGATATCAAAATTCTGGATCGACCTTTGCGTCTGCGCTCCCCAATAAGCATCGGCGGGAACATCAACGGCGCCAAGCGAGTCAGTTTCGCTTCGGGTCAGGATGTGACGGGCAGGAGCAGAGGATGTCATGAGAGAGCCTTTCGTATCAAGTGGAGTGAGATAAAATCAAGGTGAAATGAACCAAAATGAATAAAAAACAGCCGTATCGAAATAGAGATATTTTGACCCCCATGACCCGAAAAAGATGATAACCTTGCCTTCATGAGACGATTCGCCTTAACGGTTCAACAGGGTCACGTGCCCCATCTTGCGCCCGGGCTTGACGTCGTGTTTCCCGTACAGATGGACGCAGGCGTTGGGCATTTCCAGGTAACGGGGCAGGTCTTTGACATCGTCCCCGATCAAATTAAGCATGGTGGCCGGCGTGTGCATGTCCGGCATACCCACCGGAAGGCCGCTCACGGTACGGATATGTTGTTCAAACTGACTCACAGCGCAGGCATCTATCGTCCAATGGCCGGAATTATGGGTGCGCGGCGCGATTTCATTGGCCAAAATCTGTTCATCCTGGGTGACAAACAGTTCGAGAGCCATAACCCCAATCAAATCAACGGCTTCAGCCAAATTATGGGCCATATCCGACGCTTTTATCGCCAATTTTTTAGAAATGGGAGCCGGCGCATGCGTTTTTGACAGGATATGGTTCCGGTGCTCGTTCAGCACAGCTGGGTAGGCCGCCGTTTGACCTAATCTGTCTCGACCGACGATCACAGACACTTCACAAGCAAAATCTACTATACCTTCAATAACAGCGGATTGAGTATTTAATTTTGACCATGTTTCTTGAGCAGAGCTACTAGCTTTATGATAAACTTGGCCTTTGCCGTCATATCCGAAACGTGCCGTCTTAACGATGCATTCTGACATATTCCATTCAGCCAACGTTTTACGTATGTCATCTGCCTGAGTGCAGGGTGCCCAAGGGGCGGTGGGGATACCGATATCGTTTAAAAACTTTTTTTCTTTAAGCCGATCTTGGGAGACCTCAAGCAGGCGGTCATCCGGATAAACCGGTTTGAATTTTTGAAGAAAACGAACGGTTTCAAGGGGAATATTCTCAAATTCATACGTAATCACGTCCACTTGGCGGGCAAAAGCTTCCAGCGCGGAGACATCTTCATACGCCGCGCAGGTGAATAAATCCGTCACCTGAGAGGCCGGGCAGTCTTTTTCGGGACAATATATATGTACCCGAAACCCAAGACGCGCCGCGGCCAGCGCACTCATGCGACCCAGTTGACCCCCGCCGAGAATACCTATTATTTTTGATTCTAAAAGCATGATAATCTATTGAAATATATATTAAAAAAACTAGGCTGGATGGTCAGATACAGCGTCTGTCTGTTGGGCGCGATACGCTTCAAGACGGGTCATTATCGCGTCATTTGCGGTTCCTAAAATAGCCGCAGCCAGCAGGGCGGCGTTTTTAGCCCCCGCTTCGCCGATCGCCAGCGTTCCGACCGGAATGCCGCCGGGCATTTGCGCGATGGACAGTAAGCTATCCATACCTTTTAACGCCTGACTTTTGACAGGAACTCCCAAAACCGGAAGTGGTGTCATAGAAGCAACCATTCCCGGCAGATGTGCCGCGCCGCCTGCCCCGGCAATGATGACTTTTAAGCCCCGGGATTTGGCAGTTTTGGCATAGGACACCATGCGATCTGGCGTGCGGTGCGCCGAGACGATTTTGACTTCATGTGGGATATCAAGTTCGTGAAGTATCTCATGGGCTTTAATCAAAGTATCCCAATCTGATTGTGAACCCATAATGACCCCGACGAGCGGGTGTGGATCGGCGTGCGTCATGGGGGATAAGATGACTTATCCACAAGGGGACGTCAAGCAATGATGTCGGGCAGGATGGCGCTTTTTATCTTTTGAATCTGGTCCTTGAGTGCCAGTTTCTTTTTTTTGTAACGT
>CAZZGO010000057.1:0-10535 GCA_964654245.1 uncultured Pseudobdellovibrionaceae bacterium
TGATGTTCTATCCCTGATTCAGTCATCAGTTTTTTGAGTGCGTCGATAATCTTGGTGACGATTTTTGTACCGTCCTGACGCAGGAAGGACAGGCGGTTGCTGATACTCTCCCGTGCTTCGGGGTTTAACACGGAAAACGCCAGATCTTCGAGTTCTTCCTTGATTTTATGAACCCCGATCCTCTCAGCCAAGGGAGCGTATATTTCCAGTGTTTCCAACGCGATACGTTTACGCTTGTCGATTTTATCTATGCCGTCGATCGTGCGCATATTGTGCAGACGATCCGCGAGCTTGACCAAAAGCACCCGTATATCTTCGGACATCGCGAGTACGAGTTTGCGGAAATTTTCTGCCTGCTTGCCTTTGGCGGTCTGGCTTTCGATTTTCGTCAGTTTGGAAACGCCGTTCACCAGATCGGCGACTTCTTTGCCGAATTTTTTTTCCAGTTCTTGAAACGTGGCAGATGTATCTTCGAGCGTGTCATGCAAGATGGCCGTCACAACGGTGGCCGTATCCATTTTCATACCCGCCAAAATCGAAGCGACCTCAAGCGGGTGGTAATAATAAGGCTCCCCTGACGACCGTGTTTGGCCTTCATGATATTTACGGGCAAAATCGGTGGCCCCCTGAAGGGTGGCGGGGGATAATTCGGGGTTGGCGGCCGTGATACGGCTTAAAATCTCAGCTTCTTTACTCATTATGTCATTAAATCTCTGAACAGGAGCGTCGTCGCCTCACGGTAACATGGGGGCTTTGCAAAATCATCCCCTAGTTCAGGCAATTTTAAAAACCCCTCTCAACGTCTCTTTCTACCCTCTTTTCATCTCGGCCAAATCGCTTTATATAATGTTCGATCCGGACATATTGTTGTCCCTTTAACACAAGCATAGAGCATTGATCCCCATGATACATAAATGTCGCTCCGTTCTATGGCAGATGATGGCCAGCATGATGATGTTTGTCCTGCCTGCCTTTGCCAACGAAGAACACGCCACGCCGCTCCAATTGGGGCTTCATGAACCGGCCAGCCCTCAGATGGCACGCCTCGTGGATTTTCATGACAACATGCTGATCTGGATGTGCGTCCTTATTTCCGTGTTTGTGCTGGGATTATTATTGTGGGTGGTCTTCCGGTATAACGCTAAGGCGAACCCGGTGCCCTCACGTACCACTCACAATGTGCCGCTTGAAATCATCTGGACGATTGTGCCGGTGATTATTCTGATCATCATCGCGGTGCCGTCGTTTAAGCATCTTTTTTATCTGGGGAAAACGCCTGAAACCGAAATGACACTTAAGGTGACCGGATATCAATGGTATTGGGGGTACGAATACCCCGATCATGAGGGTCTGGCCTTTGAATCCCGCATGATTGAAGATAAGAATATCGACGAATCAAAAGGTCAACGTCGATTGCTCTCTACGGATAATGTGGTCTATCTGCCGACAGATACTAACATCCAGATTATTGTGACGGCGGCTGATGTGCTTCATTCCTTTACGGTGCCAGCTTTTGGGATCAAAAAAGATGCCGTGCCCGGACGTTTGAATGAAACATGGGTGCGCATTGATAAACCCGGTACCTATTTCGGCCAGTGTTCTGAAATTTGCGGCACGGGTCATGCTTATATGCCCATCGAGGTTCGCGCCGTTCCCAAGGAAGAATTCGCCGCCTGGATTGAAAAAGCCAAAAAAGAATTCGCCCAAAATAACTATCAACCCCTTCAAATGGCCTTTGTAAAGGATATCCAATAATGACTGCTTCTTCTGCACACGCCCACGACGATCATCACGATCACAAGCCCGGGTTTTTTACGCGCTGGTTCATGTCTACGAACCATAAGGATATCGGCACCTTATACATTATCTTTTCAATCGTCGCCGCCCTTGTCGGGGGATGGTTTTCGATGATGATGCGCCATGAACTGGGCGACCCCGGGCTTCAGCTTGCGGAAAACGGTCAGCAATGGAATGTCTGGATTACGGCACACGGCCTGATCATGGTGTTCTTTGTGGTCATGCCGGGATTGATCGGCGGCTTCGGGAATTGGTTTCTCCCGCTGATGATTGGCGCGCCGGATATGGCTTTTCCGCGTCTCAATAATATTTCGTTCTGGCTGATTGTACCGGCATTTTTGCTCTTATGCGCCTCGGCGTTTGTCGATGGCGGGGCCGGGACAGGCTGGACCATTTATCCGCCGCTATCTTCTGATCTGGGACATCCCGGCATGTCCGTTGATATGGCGATTTTTGCCCTGCACCTCGCGGGGGCATCCTCTATTTTGGGTGCGGCCAATTTTATCACAACCATTTTCAACATGCGGGCTCCCGGCATGACGCTTCACAAAATGCCGCTGTTTGTCTGGGCGATGTTGGTGACAGCGTTCTTGTTGGTACTGTCTCTGCCGGTACTGGGCGGGGCGATCACCATGTTGCTGACCGACCGGAATTTTGGCACCGACTTCTTTAAACCCGAAGGCGGCGGCGACCCGATCTTGTTCCAGCATTTGTTCTGGTTCTTTGGTCACCCCGAAGTGTACATCATGATTCTGCCCGCGTTTGGGATCGTCTCACACATCGTTTCTACCTTTTCTAAAAAGCCTGTATTCGGATATCTGGGGATGGCCTATGCGATGGTGGCGATTGGTGTGGTCGGATTTATCGTGTGGGCGCATCACATGTATACAACCGGTATTTCATTGAATACCAAGGCTTATTTCACAGCCGCGACCTTGATCATTGCTGTACCCACGGGCATTAAAATCTTTTCGTGGATTGCCACCATGTGGGGCGGCTCGATTGAATTTAAAACACCTATGCTGTGGGCGCTGGGTTTTATTTTCCTGTTCACCGTAGGTGGGGTTACTGGCGTGGTGCTGGCCAATGCCGGGATGGATACCTCTCTGCATGATACCTATTATGTGGTGGCACATTTTCACTATGTGCTTTCGCTGGGGGCGGTGTTCGCGCTGTTTGCCGGTTTCTATTATTGGATCGGTAAAATGTCTGGCCGCATGTATCCAGAACTCGCCGGTAAAATCCATTTCTGGATTACCTTCATCGGGGTCAATCTGGTGTTTTTCCCCCAACATTTCCTGGGGCTTGCCGGGATGCCGCGCCGGTATGTGGACTACCCGGCACCCATTCCACCCCCTGAATTGACGGGCATGCTGGTCAATCCGATCAAGAAAATCGAATGGATCATCTCTCAGGACTACGGCTACCATCTATGGAACTATGTATCCACGATGGGTGCCTATCTCTCCGGCTTTAGCGTGCTGATATTCCTGGGGATCGTGTTTTACACCCTGTTCTTCGGACGCAAGGCCGAAGCCAATTACTGGAATGTTCAGCCGCAGGTGATGACGCTGGAGTGGACCTTGTCTTCCCCGCCGCCGTTCCACCAGTTTGAAATCCAGCCGAGCGTGAAATAGCCCGGTTCAAGATCTTTGAAAAAGCCCCCATACGGGGGCTTTTTTGTCACATATGCCATATCCTTAAAATTTTAACTAAATACCGGATAACATTTATCCGGCTTTAATTTTTCATAATTATAATAAAAAGAGAGATAAGTTTAAGGCGTGTTTATCCCAAAATGTTGGGCTTTACGCTTCTGAACGACGGGTATATGGCCTTAGGGCGTGTTCCCAGTCTCACGGTATTGAATTCGTTTATAGACGCGGATCGGCGGGTTCTTTTTAAGCCCCCACTATCTCACCCGGGCTGATCGTGCTGGTGTCTATAAGCGGGTGTTCGTCCCCTTAGCCGGCGGGTTTCCCGCCGGCTTTTTTTTAAGCGGCGATGGGGAGTGATGTGCTGTCCGTGCGGGTAATCCACCCCCCGCCCAGTATACGGTTGTCCGCATAACAGACAGCCGCTTGGCCGGGGGATATACCGAATTGAGGGGCGTCCAGATAAAGCGTCGCCTGACCATCCGATAGTGGGATGAGGGTGGCCGCAATCGGCGTCATGACCGACCGAAGTTTCACTGATAACTTGATCCCCTGTGTCTGATATTTTTCGGGATCATCCGCCCCCGTATCTGCTGGCATATCCATCAGCCAGTTACAGTCCTTCAGATGCACAACATCTCGTGCCAAGGCATCGCGGGGACCCACGATCACGGTGTTGTGAACGGGATCGATTTTGACCACATAAAATGGATCGTTGCTGTCATTGTGTCCGCCGCCAATACCCAATCCCTTGCGCTGGCCGATGGTGTAACCAATCACTCCGTCATGACGTCCCAAGACACGCCCATCCATATGTTTGATATCGCCGGGGCGTTGCGCTTCGGGCTTAATTTTTTTGACAACCGACGCATAATCACCACCCGGCACAAAACAGATATCCTGCGAATCCGGCTTGTCACAGACCAAAAGCCCAAGCCGCTCCGCATGCTGGCGGGTGATGTCTTTTGTCCAGCCTCCAAGCGGAAAGCGCAGGAACTCCAGTTGCTCTTGTGTGGTGGCGAATAGGAAATAACTTTGATCTTTACCTGTATCTAGCGCGCGGTGAAGTTCGGCTATCTGTGTTTTCGGGTTAACCACGCGCTGAATATAATGACCAGTTGCCATACAATCAGCGTTCAAATCTTTGGCGACCTTAAGCAGATCGCGAAATTTAACCGTCTGGTTGCATTTAACGCACGGGATGGGGGTTTCCCCTTGAAGATAACTCTCGACAAAATCATCCACGACGGATTGCCGGAATTTATCCTCGTAATTCAGTACATAATGGGGAAAGCCTTTTTCCTCGGCGACGCGCTTAGCATCGTAAATATCTTGCCCGGCACAGCAGGCTCCTTTTTTGGCTAAGGCCGCCCCATAATCATAAAGCTGAAGCGTGACGCCCACGACATCATATCCTTGTTCATGCAACAAGGCCGCGACGGTAGACGAATCCACCCCGCCGGACATAGCCACCACCACGCGGGTATCGCGCTCTGGCTTATCGAACCCTAGACTGTTCATGCCGGGCAATATAGGCTGTAGGGCTTATAAACTCAAGGAATTTTAGACATAATGCAAAAAAGACCGCTTACCTCTGTGGCTGTGTATTTGGGTGCCCGTGACGGGACAACGCCGGACTTCATGATGCTCGCCCGTGAGATGGGTGCCGGGCTGGGAGCCTGTCCCATCACGGCGATATTTGGGGCGTCTTCGCATGGGTTGATGGGGGCTTTTGCCAAAAGTTTTTTAGACGCCGGCAAAGGAACTCTAAAAGGATATCTGCCACGTTATTTTTTAAAAGGAAATCAACCCGAGGCACTCGGCATATCTTATGTGCTGACGGACACACTGGCAGAACGCAAACACAAATTAATGCAGGATGCCGACGCTTTTTTGGTTCTGCCTGGTGGTATGGGCACGTTTGATGAAGTCTTCAATACCTTGGAAGAAGGGTTGGGCGGTTATATCAAGGCGGGACGTGATGATATGTTTCGACCTATTTTTGTCTTAAATCATAATGGATTTTTTGATGGGCTCAAAATCCAGATTGAAAAAGCGATTGCGTGCGGCTTTATTTCTCCCCGTGCCATGACATGTCTGATCTTTGAAAAAAACGTCACGGATATTCTGGCACATTTTAAAAATTAAACTGGTTACCAGCCCGGCTTGCTTCCGGGAACAGCCACGATCAAGCCATCCATCGTATCTTTGACCATGATTTGGCAGGACAGACGTGAGTGTTTGCGTATATCAAATCCTAAATCCAGCATATCTTCTTCGTCGTCCGATCGCGCACCATCAGGCAGGCAGATATCCCACCATTCCGGATGGACGTATAAATGGCAGGTGGCACAGGCCAAAGATCCGCCGCAGGACCCATCAATGGTTTCAATCTTGTTTTTGACGGCCACTTCCATCAGGGACAGACCGACAGGTGCGTCAATTTTTTTGGCAGTGCCGTCTTTTAAAATAAACGTGATCTGTGGCATTGTTTAAGAACCCGAGCGTGTCGCCATATACATTTTTTTCCAAGCCGATATCAACCGGTCAATATCGGATGCTGTCGTACCGTATCCTAGCGAAATACGCAAGGCAGACCGGCAGGTATTCTCTTCAGCCCCCATCGCCTTAAGAACGTGCGAGGGTTTGAATGTCCCCGATGAACAGGCCGATCCCGAAGATACCGCAATCCCGTCTAGATCCAGCGACATCATCTGTGTTTGGGCATCAACCCCGGGCAGGGCGATATCGGCCGTATTCCCAACACGCGGTGCGTGCGCGCCAAAGATGAGTGCTTCGGGCGCAATGTCCAAAAGCGTCTGTTCCATCGTATCGCGCAGATTTCGTATTCGGTCATAATCCTGAAGGCTGTAGCGTGCCATTTCCGCCGCCAGACCCATGCCGGCAATCCCCGCGGTGTTATGCGTGCCGGCACGTTTTAAGGCTTCCTGTGATCCCCCCAGAATAAACCGGGGAATATCCAGCCCCCGGCGTACAACCAACGCCCCCACGCCTTGGGGCCCGCCCATCTTATGCGCAGACAAGGTTAGGTAATCAACGTCCATATCGGCTATATCCAGCGCGATACGTCCGGCCGCTTGAACGCTGTCAGTATGCAGGTGTGCACCGCATGATTTCGCGATTTTGGCAATGTCACGGATTGGCTGGATAACCCCGGTTTCTGAATTGACCGTCATCACGGAAATCAAGGCAGGGGGGGAGCCCTGTGCGATTAATCGGCCTAGGCCGTCTAAATCAATCACGCCGTCTTGTGTCACCGGGATGGTTTCAGCCTGCGGCAGAACATATAAAACCGAAGGATGTTCAATGGCGGAAACTAAAACCCGTTGATCGCGATAGGCATGTAAGACCGTATTATTCCCTTCGGTGGCGCCTGAATTAAATATCACTTGAGCGGGTTTAGCGCCCACCAATTCGGCCACGCGTGATCTGGCTTCTTCAACATGTTTGCGTGCGGTGCGGCCAAATCCATGCACGGATGACGCATTTCCGGGACGCCGTAAAATATCCGTCATCAAAGCCAGTATTTCAGGCCGGAGCGGGGCACTGGCGTTATAATCCAGATAGACAGGTTCCATGGGGTCTATCATGACTTATTATCCACAATGAAATCAACATGTTATACGAAAAATTTGGACTTTTCGGAATCACTTGTTTATAAACACGGGCATATGTTAAGGCCGCAAGGCTGATACCAATTTTAATCATGGGAATAGGAAGTTAGATGCCTGAGATTATCTTTAATGGCCCCGTTGGTCGTCTGGAAGCCCGCTACACCCATTCCAAATATTTAAACGCTCCGATCGCTCTGGTGCTTCACCCCCACCCCCAGCATGGTGGGACGATGAATAATAAAGTGACCTATGACATGCATCAGGCATTAGTTGCCCGCGGATTTTCAACTATGCGGTTTAACTTTCGCGGCGTGGGTAAATCTCAAGGGGTGTTTGACCGCGGCGAAGGGGAGTTATCGGATGCCGCTACGGCTTTGGATTGGATGCAGGAACTAAATAAAAACGCCCCCTATGTCTGGATTGCGGGTTTTCAATTTGGGGCGTGGATCGGAATGCAACTTTTGATGCGCCGTCCTGAAATACGCGGTTTTATTTCTGTGGCACCGCCCGCCAATATCTATGATTTCTCTTTTTTGGCACCGTGCCCGTCCTCAGGATTGATCCTGCAGGGAAGCCGGGATGATGTGGTTCCCGAAGCGGCTGTTAAGAAAAATCTGGTCGATAAATTGATGGCCCAAAAAGGTATTAAGATTGATTACCGTGTCATTGAAGGTGCCAACCATTTTTTCCATGAAAAAACAGATCAATTAATCGCTAATATGCATGATCACATGGACAAAGCTGGCGGTGGTCGTTCGTTGGTGCCAGAGAAAAAAGAAACACCGGCGAAGAAAATGGCCTCTAAGCCTCCTGCAAAAATAAAAGAGCCGGAAAAAGAAAAAATTAAGAAATCAGAGGCCGGGAAAACAGCAGAAAAAACACCTCCCAAAACGAAATCGAAAAAAGCGGCCTAGGCCGCTTTTTTATGAAGATCGCTAAGGGCTTTCTTGACCTCTTCAACATGCCCCGGGACTTTAACCTTACGCCATATACAGGCTATTTTACCTTGGGGGTCGATTAAGAACGTTGCGCGGTCAATCCCCATATATTTCTTACCATACATACTTTTTTCAACCCATGTGCCATAAGATTCACATAGCGTCCCTGTTTCATCAGAAACCAGATTGAATTTCAGATCATATTTTTTCTTGAATTTTTCATGTTTGGCCACAGTGTCTTTGGAAACACCCAAAATAATCGCATCCAGTTTTTTAAAGGCGGCCAAAGCCTCATTAAACCCACAGGCCTCGGCGGTACAACCCGGCGTATCGTCCTTGGGGTAAAAATACAAAATGACAGACTTCCCCTTTAATCCAGATAACGACATGATGTCCCCCCCATCCACAGGCAGGTGAAAATCAGGTGCTTTATCGCCAATTGAAAGTTCTGACATGATATATCCTTTGTTAATAACAGCTTATAACTGTGCGTTTTCTTGAAAAAGTCAAGGGTTGTGCCTGACAAATGACTCAATGCGTGGATCGGAATGCAACTTTTGATGCGCCGTCCTGAAATACGCGGTTTTATTTCTGTGGCACCGCCCGCCAATATCTATGATTTCTCTTTTTTGGCACCGTGCCCGTCCTCAGGATTGATCCTGCAGGGAAGCCGGGATGATGTGGTTCCCGAAGCGGCTGTTAAGAAAAATCTGGTCGATAAATTGATGGCCCAAAAAGGTATTAAGATTGATTACCGTGTCATTGAAGGTGCCAACCATTTTTTCCATGAAAAAACAGATCAATTAATCGCTAATATGCATGATCACATGGACAAAGCTGGCGGTGGTCGTTCGTTGGTGCCAGAGAAAAAAGAAACACCGGCGAAGAAAATGGCCTCTAAGCCTCCTGCAAAAATAAAAGAGCCGGAAAAAGAAAAAATTAAGAAATCAGAGGCCGGGAAAACAGCAGAAAAAACACCTCCCAAAACGAAATCGAAAAAAGCGGCCTAGGCCGCTTTTTTATGAAGATCGCTAAGGGCTTTCTTGACCTCTTCAACATGCCCCGGGACTTTAACCTTACGCCATATACAGGCTATTTTACCTTGGGGGTCGATTAAGAACGTTGCGCGGTCAATCCCCATATATTTCTTACCATACATACTTTTTTCAACCCATGTGCCATAAGATTCACATAGCGTCCCTGTTTCATCAGAAACCAGATTGAATTTCAGATCATATTTTTTCTTGAATTTTTCATGTTTGGCCACAGTGTCTTTGGAAACACCCAAAATAATCGCATCCAGTTTTTTAAAGGCGGCCAAAGCCTCATTAAACCCACAGGCCTCGGCGGTACAACCCGGCGTATCGTCCTTGGGGTAAAAATACAAAATGACAGACTTCCCCTTTAATCCAGATAACGACATGATGTCCCCCCCATCCACAGGCAGGTGAAAATCAGGTGCTTTATCGCCAATTGAAAGTTCTGACATGATATATCCTTTGTTAATAACAGCTTATAACTGTGCGTTTTCTTGAAAAAGTCAAGGGTTGTGCCTGACAAATGACTCAATCTTTTCTATGATATTTACAATATGAAATACGGTTTTATTCATATCAGTGCGCGGGCACTGTTTTTGATGATGGAAGCGCTGGGGCTTCTCATTCTTGTTCTTTTTGTCGGTGCCGGATTTATCTTGTGGCGCATTGGTCAAGGGCCAGTCGATCTTGATTTTGCCAAGCCGTATATTCAGCAGGCATTTTCTGAAGCCGATGAACGATATCATATTCAATTAGACCGGGTTTTTTTATCTCGTGACCAGAATAAAGGCCCCGTGACCTTAAGTATTGATGGTCTGACCGTCATCCGCCGGGACACCCAAACGCCTGTGCTAGATATCAATGAAGTCGATGTCAGCTTTTCTTATCTGCATTTATTCTTGGGAAAAATACGTCCTATTTCCGTCATTTTTCAAAATCCTTCTATTTTATTGGTCAAAACAGAACAAGGTATTGAATTTGCCTTGCGTGATTCTCAAGACAAAACATCTGTCGCCGTTTCTTCTGCGCCGGCGCGCGCGCTTCCGGAACAGGTAGCTCTGCTTGTTTCCTGGCTTGAGGATTCTTCTCAGCGTATTGGACTTTTAAAAACACTCAAAGTTTTTGAAATTCGAAATGCGGGCGTTTTGCTTCGGGATATGACCCAGCGTGTTTCTTGGTATATCACGGATTTTGACGTTATGTTGCGGGATACGCCCGATGCCGTCAGTGCCTATATGTCTGTGTCCATGTCCCAGAAAGAAAAAGCCAAGGCAGATATGCGCGTGTATCTGACCTATCGCCGGGATCAACAAGATTTTGCTTTTTCGGCAAATATTGACCAATTTAATCCAGTTATTCTCACGAAATTCTTTCCGCAAACATTTTCTTTGGGTGCAACGGAAATGACGGTCACAGGCCAGATCGGGGCGGTATTAGATCGGCACATGGCTCTTCAATCGGCTTCTATCAATG
>CAZZGO010000058.1:0-10313 GCA_964654245.1 uncultured Pseudobdellovibrionaceae bacterium
TCGGCGATGTCTTCTGTCACGGTTTGAATACGCACGCCTAGCCATCCCCGGCGGGTGCGGCCAAATTCGATTAACTGGTCAATCACCGGCTTTGCCAAATTAGACGGAATGGCAAAACCAATGCCGACAGATCCGCCTGAGGGCGAGAAAATCGCCGTATTAATGCCGATCACATCCCCCTTTAAATTAAACATAGGGCCGCCTGAATTTCCGCGATTGATCGACGCATCCGTCTGCAGGAAATCATCATAAGGACCCGAATTGATATCGCGCTGGCGGGCAGAAATAATGCCCGCGGTGACGGTGCCGCCTAAACCAAAGGGGTTACCAATGGCCACGACCCAATCGCCCACTCGCAGAACATCGCTGTTTCCAAAAGGAACAGCGGTCAGTTTTTTCTTGGGTTCAACTTTCAGAACCGCGAGATCCATTTTTTCATCCTTGCCCACGACTTTGGCTTCGACGGTGCTGTCATCATGAAAGGTGACGCGCACTTCTTCGGCGTCTTTCACCACATGGTTATTGGTAACGATATATCCCTTGTCGGCATCAATGATAAAACCTGAGCCTAAGGAAGCCGAAGGGAGTTCTCCCCCTTCACCTTGGGGCATGCCGCGCTTATTCATGAATTCTTCAAAAAAATCTTCAAACGGGGATCCTGGTGGAAATTGGGGCATTTCGGGCAGGGGCATATCAGGATCAGGTTTTTCAACTTTCTGGGTCGAGGAAATATTGACGACGGCCGGCAATAATCGATCTGCGAGATCCGCAAAGCTGGCGGGGGCTTGCGAGGTTGGTATTTCTGCAAAGGCAAAGCCAGAGGTCAGGCCACCTGATAGGAAGAGAGTGAGAAGTACGCCGAGTAGGGGAGTTTTTTTCATGAGGGATATCACCAATATTATTGCCGTGATTTGCTGTCGAAATATTTAAAGAAATCGCTGTCCGGGGACAAGATGAGCCGCGTATCCGGATTAGCCAGCGTTGTTTTGTAGGCCTCCATGGATCTTAAGAACCCATAGAATTCTTTATCTTTATTAAAGGCCTCAGCATAGGTATTGATAGCCGTATTGTCTCCTTCCCCACGAATGACCTGAGCGTCGCGTTCGGCTTTGGCCAAAAGAATGGTGCGTTCTTTTTCAGCAGTGGCACGGATTTGCTTAGCTTGTTCCTCGCCTTTGGCGCGGGTTTCGGTCGCACGTTCCTGAAGTTCGGAAATCATCCGGCGCACGGTAGAGGTACGAAGTTCCGGGGTCAGGTCGGCTCTAACAATCCGGACATCGACAATTTCAATCCCCAGATTGTCGCTTTTGATTTTATTATTGACCCGGGTCTTAATGTTGTTCATGACCGCCGTCCGTTCTGCCGATAATAATTGCCGCAGATTGGTTTGCCCCATGACGGTGCGCGTCGCATCCTCAAGAATACTCTCTAAACGAGAATTGGCCGCGTCAACAGAACGCAATGTTTTCAAAAATTGAAGCGGGTTGGTGATTTTATAGCGAGCGAACGTATCAACGATAATCGGCTCTCCGCTGATGTTCTCCAGATTGGCCGACGGTTTTGTGTCAGAAGCGGGCGCTGAAGCTGTCGCCGAGTCAGGTGACACAGCCCCCGTCTCTTTAACAGGGGATTTGTTGGCCGTGGAACTGGAAATAACAACCTGTTCCGGCGGCGGATCGACCGGCAAAATCCGGCGGTCAAATCGGCGCACTTCTTGAATGAACGGAATTTTAAAATGAAGGCCGGGGTTCCGGGGTGTCCCCACGGGTTGTCCTAATTGAAGCACCAACGCTTGTTCACGTTGATCGACCACAAACAGGGATTGCGACGCCAGAATGACAACGGCACCTAAAATCATAAAAGGGATGGCGAATTTAGGGGTCATCGTGTGGCTCCTGTGTTCGAAGAAGAGGGTGTGGACGTTGGCGTATCTTGAGACCCGCTCGCCGGGGCAACCCGGTTTAATTGATCCAGCGGCAGATAAGGCACAACGCCTTGACCTTTGCCTTGATCGTCCAGAATAATTTTTTGAGCATTCATCAAAACACTTTCCATGGCCTCAATATACAGACGCTGGCGTGTCACATCTTCGCCGTTCAGATAGGCTTGATAGATGGAGTTAAAACGCTCAGCATCCCCTTGCGACTTGGAAATGGTTGATTGTTTATATCCTTCGGCTTCCTGTACCATTTGGATGGCCTGACCGCGTGCCTTGGGCAGAATATCCTCGCGATAGGCACGCGCGCGGTTCTGAACATCTTCGGCATCTTGTTTGGCGGATTGAACATCCTGAAACGCATCCTGAACATCGGGGTGCACTTCGGCGGACTGGATCAGAACCTGCGTGATATTCACGCCTGAATGATACGCATCCAGATTGTTTTGAATAATTTGCTTGGCCTGCTGGGCGACGCTTTCGCGTTCGGTGGTGATCACAGGAAACATCTGCGTGCGTCCTACCGCTTCACGAATGGCACTTTCGGCTACTTTTTTAATGGTGGCCTCTTGGTCGCGCACATTGAACACGAAGTCCTCAGCAGATTTGATATCCCATTGAATGACCAAATCCAGATCCACAATATTGCGGTCAAAGGTCAGCATCAAACTTTCCTCAGGGATGTCGGCTCTTGCGCCGGCATTGGCATCTCTGCCTGTGCCCCGGTCAACAAACCCAATATTCATGCGGCGAATTTCACTGACCGTGACTTTGGTCATGGATTCAATCGGTGCCGGAATCCGGTATCCCAATCCTTCTTCGGTTTGGGTACGGTTCCAGGCTCCAAAACGCTGAATGACAGCGTGTTCGCCGGGCTGGACAATATAAAGACCACTGGCCAGCCATAATGCGACCCCGGCGACCGCGCCTAGAATGATAAATCGGCCGTTACCGCCATCGCCTGGCATGAAATCCTTGAAGGATTCGGCAAAGCGTTTGAAGATCTCGTCAAAATCAGGCTCATGGCCGCCGCCTTGCCCGCCGCCCGGTGCGCCACCCCAAGGGTTGCGCTTTTGTCCGCCTTGTGGGGGACGTGCCCACGGATTTCGATTGTCACTGCCTTGGTCGGTCATTATGTTCCTCGTTAACTGACGCACGTCATGCGTGCCGGATGAGACGTAACGTAACATAGCGGTTTCAGGCGCGAAAACAAGCAAGCGTTAGGGGTAAAATTATGGTGTTTTTGTGCATGGCTTCAAGAGATGACATATTATCTGCTCTCGCCGCTCTTAAGGGGCAGTTGGATATTCACGATCTGGCGATTGACCAAGGTCGTGTCACGATATTGCTGGGGGTTGATCCGGCTCAGGGGACGGATATTGAAACCCTGCGGCAACAGGCGGAATCTCGGGTGCGCGGCGTCAAAGGCGTGACAGAGGTCATGGCGATTTTGACGGCTGAAAAAAAACGGGCGCCCCAACCCGCGCCAGACCCGCACGGCATGCATAAAAATCCACCGCTGACGTTACCGGTGCGCCATATCATTGCCGTGGGTTCGGGCAAGGGGGGGGTTGGTAAATCAACGCTGGCCTTTCATCTGGCCACCGCTTTGGCGCGCACAGGAAAAAAAGTGGGTCTTCTGGATGCTGATATTTACGGGCCCAGTGTGCCGCGTCTGGCCGGGCTTGAAGGGATGAAACCGAAACAGATTGATGGGCAGATACAACCCTTTGAACGTCATGGCATTAAATTAATGTCCATTGGGTTCATGGTGTCCACAGATCAAGCCTTGATATGGCGGGGGCCCATGGCACAAAGCGCATTTTATCAATTACTGCGGGATGTCGCGTGGGGCACGCCGGATGATCTGCTGGATATCCTGATGATTGATTTACCCCCTGGAACAGGGGATATCCAATTAACCCTGGCGCAAAAAGTGCCGATGACAGGCGCCATTATTGTCTCAACGCCGCAAGATCTGGCGTTGATTGATGCCCGCAAGGCTGTGGCCATGTTTCAAAAAGTAAACGTTCCTATTTTGGGATTGATTGAAAATATGAGCGTCTATTGCTGTCCGAAATGCGGGTATGAAGACCATATTTTCGGCAAAGAGGGTGCGGTTCACGAAGCCAAAGCGTTGGACGTGCCTTTATTGGGGGAGATTCCGCTCAACATTAAAATTCGTGAGGCGTGTGATGCCGGCCGGCCGGCCCCCCCCGATATATTTGACCGGGTGGCGGTTCAGGTATTGACGCGTCTTGATAAGGTGACAAACGCGTAAGTGCCGTGATCTTCGCGGGTCTCTTCTTCCCACATCGTGATATCCAGTTCAGGAAAAAAAGCATCCCCCTCTGGCTGTCCCGCTACGTGGGTTAGATATAAACGGTCTGCCAGATCTTCTTTCATGGCCTGCTGATAAATCTGCGCGCCGCCAATGATAAAAATTTCATATGCGCCGGTTTTGCGGGCTTGATCCATCGCTTCGGATAAATTTTGACAGGTGAGCACGCCCGTATATTGCGGATTCTTTCGGCTGATGACGATATTCACCCGTCCCGGCAGGGCTTTGCCCAGACGGGCGACAATACTCTCGAATGTTTTGCGTCCCATGATGACAGGTTTTCCCATCGTCAAGGTTTTAAACCGTTTTAAATCTTCGGGGATATGCCAGATTAATTCATTATCCCGGCCAATGACCCTGTTTTCGGCCATGGCGACGATGATCGAGACAATCACACCGCGACCTCGGCCTTGATATGCGGGTGTGCCTGATACCCTACCAGTTCAAAATCCTCGAATTTAAAATCAAAGATGTTTTTGACATGGGGGTTCAAATGCATTTCGGGAAGCGGGAAGAAATCCCGGCTTAACTGTTCTTTCACCTGATCCAGATGGTTGGTGTATAAATGGGCATCGCCGAAGGTATGAATGAATTCTCCGGGTTTAAGCCCGCAGACCTGCGCCACCATTAACGTGAGTAAGGCATAGGACGCGATGTTAAACGGTACCCCTAAAAAAATATCGGCAGAACGTTGGTAAAGCTGGCAGGATAATTTGCCTTCTGCCACATAAAACTGAAAGAAACAATGGCAGGGCGGTAAAGCCATTTTGGGAATTTCCCCGACATTCCATGCCGATACAATCAGGCGGCGGCAATCGGGGTTGGTTTTAATACGTTCAATCACGTTGCTGATTTGGTCAATCGTATGGCCATCGGCCGCTGGCCAGCTCCGCCATTGATGACCATAGACAGGCCCCAGATTGCCCTGTTCGTCAGCCCATTCATTCCATATGCGCACGCCGTTATCGGTCAGATACTTGATATTTGTATCGCCTTTAAGAAACCACAATAATTCATGCACGATGGATTTCAGATGAAGTTTTTTTGTCGTGATCATCGGGAAACCCTGCGCGAGATCAAAGCGCATCTGATGTCCGAACACGCTCAAGGTGCCGGTGCCGGTTCGGTCTTCTTTTTGAACCCCGTTCTCCAGCACGTGGCGCATCAGGTCGTGATATTGTTTCATGTGTGGCCTCATTAAGACTAAAAAAGGATCATTTTATCGTAGGGGGCTTTGGCCTGGGTCTCAAAGTAAATCTTTGTTTATCCGCATGTTTTTGAATGCTTTGGTACACCCCGAGAGGCATCAACAGTAAATATTGACATAATGTTAAAAAAGAGTTAAATTGTGCCACTTTCGTTTTAAAACAGGATGATATCGGGTGATGTTACGCGAACGACAGACACGGGCCGCTCAAGGTCAGGGGAACGCGCCGGAAGACTATAATCTTCCGCGTGCTGTACGCCAGGCGTTTGAAGAGTACGTGCTTAACCCTGACTATGATTTCGCAGGTGAGCAGGCTGACTATGCGGCGTATATGACACGATTTGATATTACTGTGGCACCGGGGTCGTTTCGACAAAAAGTTATTTCGATCTATAGTGGTCAAGACCCCACATGTTCAAGATATCCTCATGCCGGAAGTGATAAAACAAACTCACCCTTGAATGAGGATGGAAGTTTTAAGGATGAAGGTCAACGTTTGTATTTAGTTTCAAAAATTAATGAGTTCCGAGAGCAATCTCGTGCTCTGACGCATCTAACTTTTGCTTAATAAGGATAAATGGAGATAAAAATTATGGTGTTAGATTCTCAAAAAATGTCTCGTGAATTCAATTTGATTATGACGAACTCCATTGTCCGTTTGTCAACAGGGCATGATTATCGTCATCAACATGTTGTGGATGTTGCCAGAGCTCTCGTGAGTTTGAAAATAACAACACAATCAGATGATAATCCTCATTATGATCCAGCTCAGGCGGCTCAGGCAAAAGATGTGCTAAATAAGTTTGTTACAAAGTTTGAATTAACAGCCGCTAATGATCCTTACCATGGCCGTGTCGGTGAGATCGTCAAAAGCTTAAAATTTGGTGGGAACGAAATTAACGAACATACAAGATTGATTGCTTC
Source organism: uncultured Pseudobdellovibrionaceae bacterium (assembly GCA_964654245.1). GTDB lineage: Bacteria > Pseudomonadota > Alphaproteobacteria > Micavibrionales > Micavibrionaceae > UWPOB-MICAV1. The sequence continues at coordinate 6,409 of CAZZGO010000058.1, forward strand.
TGATCTACTCAAACGCGAGTCCGACGGATCCGTTACGCTTTTCTTTGATCATATTCGCTCTCAGATAGAAGATAAGGCACGTGAAAAGGGTATTTTGGTTGATACCACATTCTATCCAAATGGCCAGACCCTCAAGGCCGTGACGAGTGAGTTGAAGTGCATATAAGTCTAGCAATTTTAACCTTTTCAGATTATATTAAAAACACGGGGTAACCCGTTATGACGCTAAACGCGGAAGCGGGATAGGCGTTTTGGACCCGGGGGCAGTGCCCGGCGGCTCCACCACTTTTTATCCTGTTAAAAGGATAAAAGGCGGCGGGGCCGAAACAGGATCGACAGACGTAGTAATGGCTTCAGGCGGCGTTCGGTATTGTATCCGCCGTTATCGGGCAATTTTATAACTGCAAACGACAATGCGCAGTTCGTAGCCGTCAACGATAACTTCGTTGGCGCACGTGCTATCGCCGCCTAATGGGCAGCCTTAGCTAAGCTACATCCAATCCCTTCGCCCTTGAACCGGTGAAGGTGGGGCTTGAGCCGGAGCCTCGCAACAGAATCCGGCTCACTTTTTTAAATCACAGCATCACTATTTTTTCAGGGGTCAGTTTGCCGGGGACGGTTGTCAGGCGGTGATCCCATCCGTTAGCATACGCCGATGATGCGCACGATTTCTATCTCTCCGATATTGTCTCGTTTTATGATGCCCGCGCTGTGGCTCTGTGCGTTTGTCTGTGCTCTTTATTTTAACAATGAATGGCAGATGACCTTGTTCATTTTGGCCATTGCGCTGGGGTTTATCTGGGCGATGGCAGGGCTTTGGGCGCAGGCCAAAGACGGGTTTAATATCCCCCAGTCTTATACATTGCTTTTTGTGCTGATGTTCTGGGGGCTTGTGGGTCTTAGCATTTCCTGGTCGGAAATCCCTTATATTTCCCTGATGGGATTTTGCTTTTTTTCTGTATTGCCGCTGACATTTTTGACGCTGGTTTTACGTCGTGATCATACGGCGATGGTGTGGATGGGGTATGGTTTGGCGGGAATTATGGTGCTTTTGTCCGTGTGGGCGATGGTTCAGTTTTTTTTCCTGAATGATCTGTTCGAAGGCCGGGCACACCATCCGCTGGCGGATCCCAACGCGCTGGGGGCGTTATTTAATCTGGCACTTTTTCCAGCGATAGGCTGGATGCTGGGGACAAAAGATAAAACACAGGGCCGGATTGCCTTGGCGCTATCGGCTTTGCTGATCGGGGGATTAATGTGTACCGGAAGTCGTGGTGCTTTTTTATCCTGCCTTGTGACGCTGATCGTTTTTCTGTGGCTGAACCGCTCTGTTCTTCAGGCACATAAAAAATGTCTGTTGCTCTTGGGGGTGATAGGCTTTGGCTTTTTTGCCCTGAGTGCGACGGGGGATCGCCCGCATGAAAACATGATCCAGCGCGTGGGAGAAACCCTGACAACATCTGTGCCGGCAATGATGGCCGACGTATCGTCAAACCGCCTGGATATCTGGGCGGGGGCGGTGAATTTACTAAAGGATCATCTCTGGATGGGCACCGGCTTTGCCACGTTTTATCTCTATTATCCTGAATATCGTCTTCCCCAGGATGAAGTAGGGGCAACCATGGCACATGCCGACCCCCTTCAATACTGGATTGAACTGGGGGTTTTAGGGCCTGCCCTCTTTTATGCGGTGTTGATTGCGGTGTTTTGTCGGTTTCGCCGTTTCCTGAAACATAGAACGACATCTGATAACGCGTTTTCTCTTGTTGCGGTGAGTAGTTTTTGTGCCTTGATGGCAGTGATCGGTCATACTCATATTTCTTTTAATTTATATAACCTCAGCTTGTTATTCGGGGTGGGGTTCATGCTCGCCGTCTGGTTTTTGGCCACTGCCTTGCCGCGTGATGCAATGCCCCGTCATTTTGGTTTTCCGGCAACATTATCGGCATCCGTGCGGGGGGCGTTGACCGTGTTGCCGCTGGCGATGATTTTGTACGTCTTTACCGCCTATACGATCAGCGAGAGTTTGGTCAATAAAGCCCGCGACCAGATTTTTGCGGGCGACCTTTTTAATTTCGGGGAAACACTGAATATCGCCCATAAAATAGGGTTTCACGGAAATTACCGTGCGTATCTTTTGGCGGCGAATGTGCCGATGGGGATTCTTCAGGGGTCTGCCAAAGAACTGGACATCGCCAAGCAAGAAGAATTATATGTACAGACCTTAAGTTTCTTAAATCGTGCCAAAGCAATGAACCCAAGATCTGCTTCGGCTACCTATTATCTGGGGCGGGTGCAACAATTGGTACCGCCGGAGATTATTCCCGCCGGAACGGCATCCCCGAAGTCTTATTTCGAAGCGGCCTTACGTCTTGATCCCTTGCATTTGGGTGCGCGGGGGGGGCTTGGCGCAGATCTATCAAACCCAAGGGGATCAACAACAGCTTTATACAGTTTTAAAAGCCGGGCTTCCGTACCAATATCGTGATCCCAAAGCGATGGGATTTTATGCCCAAGTCATGATGGCGTGCCTCGAAGCCGGGGATCAGGCCTGCCGCGCCGAAACGGTTGCCCGCATGACCGAATTCAAAGCCCGGGCGGAAAAAAGCGCCCGGCGGCAAAAATGGGAAGGCTCCAGCCCCGTCATCGGCGCCGAAGGGGCACTGGCCGACACCATCAACCGCTAAGCCCCCTGTCTTTTCCACAGCCCCCGTTTGTCATCGGCCTTTTTCGTTGTATAAGCGGGGGAGAATATGCGAATCATAGAAAGTGTTATTTTCAAAACACATCTCTTGATTTTAATCCCTGATCCGGTGAAAACTACGTTATGAAGGACGAAGACGATAATACGCTCCGCTATGACCGTATGGTTGAACAGGCTCTGCGCGGGGTTGTTCGCGAAGCGGTTCAGGAAGTGGTTGATAAAGGCCTGCCCGGGGATCACCATTTTTACATCACCTTCATGACAGATTTTCCGGGGGTCAATATTCCTTCATATTTGCGGGATCGCTATCCGGGGGAAATGACGATTGTTCTTCAGTATCAATTTTATGATCTTTCCGTGGATGCGCATAAAATGAAAGTGACATTGTCCTTTAACAATGTCCCAGAGCGTCTTGAAATTCCGCTGGCCGCGATCACCATTTTTGCTGACCCGTTCGTAAATTTTGCGCTTCAGTTTCAACCGATGGCGGAAGATCAGGGGCCTGATTTCGAACCTGATGATGAGCCGCCCTCAGAAGACACACCCAAAGACAAAAAGAAAAAGAGCGGCAAAAAAGAGTCAGGCGAAGTTGTCTCGCTGGATCAGTTCCGTAAAAAATAATGTCATCGCTCTGGCGTGAGGATATCACCCCTGATCATGAACCCTATAAGGTTCTGATGGCGCGGGATGTGCTGGTGGATGAATCGCGACATCACCGATCCATCCCGATCAAGGTTTATTATCCCGTACAACATCCTTTTACATCCTTGCCGGTTATTTTCTGGTCACACGGGTTGGGGGGCAGTATTGATGGGGCGGGTTTTATTTCCCGTTATGTGGCGTCGCATGGGTATGTGGTGGTTCATCTTCAACATGCCGGAACCGATAGTGCACTTTGGGAAGGTAAAAAAGGCCACCCGTGGGATATTATCCGTCAGACCCATATCCCCCGTCAGGCGACCTTAGAACGGTTTGTTGATGTGCCGTTCGTTATGAATGCCTTGCCGGACTGGGCACAGCAACATCCCGATCTTGCGGCCTTCATGGATATCAACAAGGTGGCCATGTCGGGACATTCTTTTGGCGCCATGACCACACAGGTCATGTGCGGCATGTTGTTTCCGGATGAACAAGGTATATTAAGATCGTACAAAGACCCTCGTCTTTTATGCGGCCTGCTCTATAGTATGGTGCCGATTCA
>CAZZGO010000059.1:0-10256 GCA_964654245.1 uncultured Pseudobdellovibrionaceae bacterium
GGGTCAGGGGATGTGCTGGCCGGGATGATAACGGGTTTGGCGGCACAGGGTATGCCAACCTTTGAATCCGCGCTCGCGGGGGTTTATATCCATACCCATATGGCCAAAAACCAAGGGGCGGGATTAGTGGCCTCTGATTTACCGGGGTTGATCCCGGGCTTTCTTAAATCTTTGGGGTTTTAATTTTCCTTGGAAAGTCCATGAATCTACGATAAAACCCCGCCTTGGTATCGTGCGGGTGTGGCGGAATTGGTAGACGCACCAGATTTAGGTTCTGGCGGGGTGACCCGTGGGAGTTCGAGTCTCTTCACCCGCACCACTCGATTGACGTTAAACAAACACATTAGGAAAACCATGCAAGTCAAAGAAATCGCACAAAAAGGTTTGAGCCACGAACTGGAAATCCATATTTCGGCCAAAGATATCCAATCTAAACGGAAAGACCGCTTGAACGAAGTTGGTAAAACCGTGCGCTTGCCGGGTTTTCGTCCGGGTAAGGTGCCGATGAATGTGCTGGAGCAGAAATACGGCAGAGCCGTGATGGGCGAAGTTCTGGAACTGGTGGTGAGCGAGAGTTCGGCGCAGGCCATGAAAGACAAAAATTTGCGTCCGGCCATGCAACCTAAAATCGAAGTCAAAGAATTTGATGAAGGAAAAGACCTGACCTTCAGCATGAAAGTGGAAGTGCTTCCGGAATTCAAGGTGATGGATTTATCCTCCCTAAAGCTGGAAAAGCCGGTTGCCAAAATTGAGCAGGCCAAGATTGACGAAACTTTAAACCGTATCGCCAGCCAGAATCAGGAAACGAAACCGATTGAAACCAAACGCGCCACCAAAAAAGGCGATGTGGTCATTATTGATTTCCACGGTAAGACCGCCGATGACGGGGTAGAACATCCGGGCATGCATGCGCATGGGACAAAACTGACATTGGGTTCGGGTCAATTCATTCCGGGGTTTGAAGATCAGTTGATTGGTGCCAAGGCCGGAGACAAGGTCATCGTGAAGGTCAGTTTCCCCAAGGATTACGGTGCGAGCGAACTGGCCGGGCGTGATGCAGAATTTGATGTTGATGTGCATGAAATTCATGAAGCTGTGCCTGCTGTCATTGACGATGCATTTGCTAAAAATCTTGGGTTTGATGATGAAAAAGCCCTTCGTTTGGCACTCGAAGAGCAAATGAAAAAAGAATATGACAGTGTCAGCCGAATGAAATTAAAGCGACAGTTGCTGGATGTTCTGGACGAAGGCCATGATTTTGAAATCCCCCAAGGTATGGTGGACGCCGAGTTTGACTTGATCGTCAAGCAAGTCGAACAAGAGCGCAAGATGAACCCCAAAGCCGACCAAGGGGACATGACCGATGATGACAAAGAAGAATTAAAAGCCATCGCCGAACGCCGCGTGCGTTTAGGGTTGGTGTTTTCTGAAGTTGGCACGGCCAGCAAAGTCACAATTACGGATCAGGATATCCAGCGCGCCGTGATTGATGAAGCCCGCCGTTATCCAGGTCAGGAAAAAATGGTGTTTGAATTCTATCAAAAGAACCCTAAGGCCATTGACGCGCTCAAGGCGCCGTTATTCGAAGACAAGGTGGTGGACTATATCTTCACGCAGGCTAAAATTACCGAAAAGGAAATTTCGGCCGAAGAATTGACCGCCCCGGATGATGAAGACGAATTCAAGCCCAAGAAAAAAACGGCGAAAAAGTCCAAAAAATAGGCTCTTTTTAGCCCCTCATTTGACGAAGCCCGGTTGAGGCGCGGCGGATGAGGGGTCTTGCCTCTTTGTTCAGGCCGCGCTAACTTTCATAGACGATTCACATTTAACCCGATCAAGGAATGTATTATGGGCGAGCGCGATCCTTTAGAAGTATATAACAATTATTACGTGCCGATGGTCATCGAACAGACCAATCGCGGAGAGCGCAGTTTCGACATTTATTCCCGTCTGTTGAAAGAACGCATCATCTTTTTATCCGGCGAAGTGAACGATCATGTTTCCACCGTCATCTGTGCGCAGTTGTTGTTTTTGGAATCCGAAAACCCGACCAAGGACATTTCCTTTTATATCAATTCACCTGGCGGGGTCGTCACATCCGGTATGGCGATGTATGACACGATGCAATATATCCGCCCCCAAGTCTCCACCGTATGTATGGGGCAGGCGGCATCAATGGGGTCTTTGCTGTTGGCGGCAGGTGCCAAGGGCAAGCGGTATTCGTTGCCCAATGCACGGATCATGATCCATCAGCCTTCGGGTGGGGCGCAGGGCCAAGCATCGGACATTGAAATTCAAGCGCGTGAAATCTTGCGTCTGCGTGCCAAATTGAATGATATCTACGTCAAGCATACAGGCCGCAAGCTGACGGATATTGAAAAAGGCATGGACCGGGATAATTTCATGTCGGCGGATGAGGCCAAAAAATTTGGTCTGATTGATGAAGTGGTTGAGGCGCGTCCGGCTGTGGCTGAGGGCAAGTAAACGCATCCCATTTCGGGTCAATTATTAATATCGTGCCGTGTCCAAGGGCTGGGTTTTCGCTGAAACCCTTGGTTTTGTTGCGTTGCATTACCCTTGATTTGTTAACGAATAGACCCATGTCATATGATATGATGATATGTTAGGGCGTCTTAAAAAGAACCATCCAAAAAGGTGAAGAAGCATATGTTGGGCATTGGATCAAAGGATCAACCAAAAGATCAGGCATTGGCGGTGTTACCGCTTCGGGACATTGTCGTGTTCCCGCAGATGATTGTGCCGTTATTTGTCGGGCGTGAAAAATCCGTCAAGGCATTGGAACATGTCATGCAAGGCGACAAGCAGGTATTGCTCCTGACGCAAAAATCCCCGTCCGAAGATGATCCGCAGGCGCAAGATATGTATGATATCGGCACCGTCGGGTCTATCCTGCAGTTGCTGAAACTCCCCGATGGCACCGTGAAGGTTCTGGTTGAAGGCTTACGCCGGGTAAAGATCACCAAATATGAAGAGGGCGGACAGTTTTTATCTGCTTTTGTGGCCGATATTCCGGATGAAACCGTAGTCAACGAAGAAATCGAAGCTTTGGCGCGCGCCGTGGTCACGCAGTTTGAAGGTTATATCAAACTGAACAAAAAAATTCCGCCTGAGGTGATTGTTACCCTCAACCAGATCAACGATGCGCGAAAGCTGGCGGATAGCGTGGCATCGCATCTGACACTCAAGATCGAAGAAAAACAGGAATTGCTGGAGATTGCGAATACATCAGACCGTCTTGAAAAAATATATGGGTTCATGGAAGGCGAAATTGGCGTTCTTCAGGTTGAAAAACGTATTCGCAACCGAGTGAAACGCCAGATGGAAAAAACCCAGCGCGAATATTACCTGAACGAACAGATGAAGGCCATCCAGAAGGAATTGAACGAAGGCGAAGACGGCACCGATGAACTGGGTGAAATTGAAAAGAAAATCAACAACACCAAGTTGTCCAAAGAAGCGCACGACAAAGCCAAAGCGGAACTGAAAAAACTCCGTCAGATGTCCCCCATGTCGGCCGAAGCCACCGTGGTTCGGAATTATCTGGACTGGATTTTGAGTGTGCCTTGGAGCAAAAAAAGCAAAGTTAAAAAAGATATCAAGCAGGCCAAGAAAATTCTGGACACCGATCATTATGGTCTGGATAAGGTCAAGGAACGGATTTTGGAATATCTGGCCGTACAACAACGCGCGGGTAAGGTCAAAGGCCCCATTTTATGTCTGGTGGGTCCGCCGGGCGTGGGTAAAACATCACTGGGGCAATCGATTGCCAAAGCCACCAACCGGAATTTCGTGCGCATGTCATTAGGCGGCGTGAAGGACGAAAGCGAAATCAGAGGCCATCGCCGAACCTATATTGGCGCGCTTCCGGGCAAGGTCATTCAAGGCATGAAAAAAGCCAAGACCTCAAACCCGCTATTCCTGCTCGATGAAATTGATAAATTGGGTCAAGATTGGCGCGGTGACCCGTCGTCGGCATTGCTGGAGGTATTAGATCCCGAACAGAACAGCACGTTCAGCGACCATTACATGGAGCTGGATTACGATTTGTCGGATGTGATGTTCATCTGCACGGCGAACTCGCTCAACATGCCACGGCCTTTGCTGGACCGCATGGAAATTATCCGCGTGTCGGGTTACACCGAAGATGAAAAACTGGAGATTGTGAAACAGCATCTTCTGACCAAGCAATTAAAAGCGGCCGGATTGAAAAAAGGAGAGCTGTCGATTGCTGATGGCGCGCTTCGTGATTTGATCCGCTTTTATACGCGAGAAGCTGGCGTTCGAAATCTAGAACGCGAGATCGCCAATTTATGCCGGAAGTCCATCAAGGAAATATTGATGAAAGGCCGTGCCACCGTCTCCATTACCTCCCGCAATCTTGAAAAATATGCAGGCGTGCGGAAATACCGGTTCGGCGAAGTGGATGATCAAGATCGGGTGGGGATTGTATCCGGTCTGGCCTACACCGAATTCGGCGGCGACTTGCTGTCGATTGAGGCTGTGGTGATGCCAGGTAAAGACGGCAAGGTCACCACCACAGGTAACTTAAAGGAAGTCATGAAGGAATCTATTACCGTGGCGGAGATGCTGATTAAATCCAGAGCCGCACAATTCGGGATTGATTACGAGAAACTCAAAGATCAAAGCGTGCATGTTCACGTGCCTGAAGGGGCAACGCCTAAGGATGGGCCTTCGGCGGGGGCGGCCATGACGACGGCCATCATTTCTACCCTGACCGGGATTGAGGTGCGTAAGGATATCGCCATGACGGGTGAAATTAACCTGCGCGGGTATGTCACGGAAATTGGCGGACTGAAGGAAAAATTACTGGCCGCACTTCGCGGCGGTATTAAGAAAGTCATGATTCCGAAAGACAATGAAAAAGACCTCGCCGAAATTCCGGCCAATGTGAAAAAGGGTCTGGACATTGTGCCGGTGGGGACGATTGAAGAAGTGCTGACGCATGCGCTTATTCGCCTGCCGGAGCCGATTTTGCCCAAAAATTCAGTCGGAATTGACGGAATCCCGTCAGAATCGGCGGAAAACAAGGATTCTGGCGTAATTCGGCATTGAGTCACCTGATATTTCGGCCTACAAATAGTCATTCTGATTGACGGAAATCTGCGGTTTTTTGCTGTATATTGCCGTCATCGCCTTTCAGACCACGAGGTTTGAAAGGATGTTTAACCGATAACCCAAGAGGGGGACGTCCCATGAATAAAGCAGAACTGATTGATTACGTAGCCGAGCAGTGCGATCTGCCGAAAGCCAAAGCCCAAGAAGCCGTTGATGCGGTTTTCGAAGGGATCACAAAAACGCTGAAAAAAGGCGATGATGCCCGATTTGTTGGTTTTGGGACATTTTCGGTGTCCAAACGTGCCGCCACCACAGGCCGTAACCCACGCACCGGCGAATCCATTAAAATTCCGGCCTCTAAAAACGCAAAATTCAAGGCGGGTAAAGAACTGAAAGACGCCGTGAACAAGTAATCAAACGGCCTTAAAACAGGCTTAAAAAACCCCGTCTGTTCGGCGGGGTTTTTTTACGCTTGAAATCTGGCCGGTAAATGACTACAGATATGCGCCATTAGTGCGCGGTTAGCTCAGCGGTAGAGCAACTCGTTTACACCGAGTGGGCCGGGGGTTCGATCCCCTCACCGCGCACCATTTTTCCCCCCGATTTTTTGTGCCCAAGTTTTTGTGATCTTGTTTTTGCGGTGCGTATAGCGTTTTCCGGGCGTCGCTGTTACCGTTTGTCGTCATCATAAACTTAACGCAAAAGGAGCAGGTCATGATCGTCGGCGTCCCCAAGGAAATCAAGGCACAGGAACATCGTGTGGGTCTGGTGCCGTCATCGGTTCGGGAATTCACGGCGCACGGTCATCAGGTGCTGGTGGAGACGAATGCCGGGGCGGGGATTAATTTCACGGACAAAGACTATCAGGAATGCGGCGCCACCATTGTTCAAAACGCCAAGGATATCTTTGCCAAGGCCGATATGATTATCAAGGTCAAGGAGCCGCAGGCCAATGAGTGTCAGATGCTCCGTCCCGATCAGGTCTTATTCACGTATCTTCATCTGGCGGCGGACGCCGCCCAAGCCAAAGGGTTGATGACATCAAATTGTGTGGCGATTGCGTATGAAACCGTCACCGGAGCCGGGGGGCGCGGTTTACCGTTACTTGCGCCCATGAGTGAGATTGCCGGGCGTCTGGCCATACAGGTCGGCGGGGCGTATCTGCTCAAGCATCTCGGGGGGCGTGGCCGGTTGATCGGTGGGTCGCCCGGGGTGGAACCGGCAAATGTGGTGGTACTGGGCGGCGGGGTATCGGGATATCACGCGGCGGAAATGGCGGTCGGTATGCAGGCCAATGTGGTGATCCTTGAAAAAAACCATGACCAAATTCGCGTGCTGGATTCCCATTTCGGGAACCGGGCGCGGGTCATTCAATCGTCACGTGATTCCATTGAACGATATGTGTTGAATGCCGATTTGGTGATTGGCGCGGTGTTGATCCCCGGGGCGTCGGCACCCAAATTGGTAACCAAAGATATGATTAAAAAAATGCGCCCGGGTTCTGTTGTGGTGGATATCGCGATCGATCAGGGCGGCTGTTTTGAAACATCCCATGCCACCACCCATAGCGACCCGGTTTATGTGGTAGATGAGGTGATTCATTACTGCGTGGCCAATATGCCGGGGGCAGTGCCAATGACGTCGGCGCAGGCTTTGAACAATGCCGTGCTTCCCTATGCGCTCGCGCTCGCGGATAAGGGCTGGAAACGCGCCTTGATGGAAGACCCGAATTTACGTCATGGGCTTAATGTCTGCCGGGGGGAGATCACCCACCAAGGGGTGGCAGAATCCTTGGATTTGCCCTATGTATCCAGCCCCCGGGACTTGGCCGCTTAATTCAAGTTGACAGGGCGGGGAGTTCAGGGGTAGATAATGCCGACCTTAAGCGGGTGTAGCTCAGTTGGTTAGAGCGCCTCCCTGTCACGGAGGAGGTCGCGGGTTCGAGTCCCGTCACTCGCGCCATTTTCAAATGGTGTTTATCTATCTTATGCCCTTCTCTTGCCTTGGCGGGGAAGGGCTTTTGCTTTATAACGTTGAATCATGGCTCCTACCGATTTCTTGCTCGAATATCTTCCCATCCTGATTTTCATCGCCATAGGCGTGGTGGTGTCAGGCGCGGCCGTCGCCTTATCGTTGATCGTGGGAAAACAAAACCCGGATCCGGATAAACTTTCGGCCTATGAATGCGGTTTTGACGCGTTCGATGATGCCCGCCATAAATTTGATGTCCGGTTTTATCTGGTAGCGATTTTATTTATTATTTTCGATCTGGAGATTGCGTTTTTATTCCCGTGGGCGGTGACGTTGGGGGATATCGGCATGTTCGGTTTCTGGTCGATGGTCACGTTTTTAGGCGTGCTGACGGTTGGGTTTATTTATGAATGGAAAAAAGGCGCCCTGGATTGGGAATAAAATATCATGAGCCACGAACGTACTACCATTATTGCCCCTGAAGCCCCGTTTCAAACGAAGATCCCTGCACCGCCGGCGTCAACTCAGGATGTGGTGCCGGCGGCGATGTCAAAACAGCTGAGCGAGAAGGGGTTTATTCTCACCTCCGCGGATGCGCTGTTTGACTGGGCGCGCACGGGGTCTCTCTGGCCGATGACCTTCGGGCTGGCCTGCTGTGCGGTGGAAATGATCCATTCTTACATGTCCCGGTATGACCTTGACCGGTTCGGGATGATCCCGCGTCCTTCGCCACGTCAATCCGATGTGATGATTGTGGCCGGGACGCTCACCAATAAAATGGCACCGGCCTTGCGCCGCGTTTATGACCAGATGCCAGAGCCCAGATGGGTCATTTCCATGGGGTCTTGCGCCAATGGCGGCGGGTATTACCATTATTCTTATTCCGTGGTGCGGGGATGTGACCGGATTGTGCCCGTGGATATTTACGTGCCCGGGTGCCCCCCCACGGCCGAAGCCCTTGTGTATGGCCTGCTTCAGCTTCAGAAGAAAATCCAGCGCGAAGATACCCGGATTGCCCGGTAATCGTCTTTTAAATTGACATAATTTAAAAGGTTAGTTATACTCAGCCCTGAAATTTTTTGATTAAAAAATATTGTTTAACAATCAGTTGCCCTGAGGAGTGTATGCTATGTCTGAAGATAATAATCATTCCCGCCGACGAGTTTTAGGTGGTTTATTAGCATCTTTTGCGGCTTTGGCACTTCCGAATGCGGCGCAGGCTCAGCAAATTCGTGTTCGACGCTTGGTCGAACTTTTGATTTCATCAGAATCTGATCAGGCTAGAGTTGAATTTGGGGAGGCCTTGGCGAAGGACCCGAAACTGAAAGATTCTGTGCTGACTAATTTTGATGCCAATATCAAAGGCGATATCCGCGCCGCGGTCGATGTACTTCGTGACTATTTCCAAAAGAAGGAAGTTTTTGTAGCGCGCGGGGGGTCTGCCGATAATTTTTACTACCCCCGACACAGCGTGAATCCGGCGCGTTATAGTAATCTGCCCCCCGTTATTAAAGACCTTTTGCCAAGTGTAACCCGCGAGAACTTTGGCGATAAAGCGGCGGAAGTGTCTAGGCTATATACTGAAACTATCCGGCAATCGATTATCGCTTTTCTGGACGAGGCCGCCAAACCGAAATCAGCCCCGGCACCTGTTCAAGCACCCGTCCGGGCACCCTAATAAATTAGTCTATTCTTTTGGCTTCCGCCCGGTAGATCCGGGGGGCATAGGAATAGGTTTAAGTGTTTAAAAAATATCAAAAATCGTTTGAACCGACCTATCACCTTGCCTATAGTGTGACACGCAGTCTTAATTCTTGTCCCGCTAGGATGTCCATGCAAACCCATGACCCGTTTACCAGCGTCATTGAACGTATCCAGACCCAAAAAGGGAACGCGATTATCCAGACGGATATCACCAAATCAGAATTAACCCTGATCACAACGCGAACACATATTTTGGATGTTTTACGTTTTTTGAAAGACGATCCGGCCTGTCAGTTTCATCAATTGATCGACATTTGCGGGGCGGATTACCCGGGACGCGCAGAGCGGTTTGACGTGGTGTATCATCTTTTGTCTCTCACGCTTAATATGCGTGTGCGTCTTAAGGTGATGACAGATGAGCATAATCTTGTGCCGTCGGCGGTATCTATCTTTTCATCGGCTGGGTGGTATGAACGCGAAACATGGGACATGTACGGCATTTATTTCGACGGTAATCCTGACCTGCGTCGCATCCTGACAGATTACGGGTTTGATGGTCATCCACTCCGCAAGGATTTTCCGATGACAGGATTTGTGGAATTAAGATACGACACCGAACAACGCCGCGTGGTGTATGAACCCGTTAAGCTCACTCAGGATTTCAGATCATTCGATAACATCTCCCCGTGGGAAGGGATGATGGATGTTCAACTGCCCGGGGATGAAAAGGGCACGCGTCCGCCCGTGGGTTGGGTTCCTGCCAAAAAAGCCGTGGGGAGCAAATAACATGTCACATAATATGCCAGCGGTGGATATTCAAGACGAAACCCATATCAAACCTTATACGATGAATTTTGGCCCCCAGCATCCGGCGGCGCACGGCGTCTTGCGGCTGGTGCTGGAGATGGAAGGCGAAGTGGTGGAGCGGGCTGACCCGCATATTGGACTGCTTCACCGGGGGACTGAAAAACTGATTGAATATAAAACCTATATGCAGGCAACGCCTTATTTTGATCGGCTGGATTACGTCGCGCCGATGAATCAGGAACATGCGTTTGCACTGGCGGTTGAAAAACTGCTGGGTATCACGCCGCCGCCGCGCGCGCAATATATTCGCGTTCTATTCTGTGAATTGACGCGCATTCTTAACCATATCCTGAATATCACCACCTTTGCGCTGGATGTTGGGGCGATTACGCCCGCGCTCTGGGGGTTTGAAGAACGTGAAAAGGGTATGGAATTTTATGACCGTGTCTGTGGGGCGCGGCTTCATGCGAATTATTTTCGTCCCGGCGGCGTGGCGTTTGATATGCCGGCAGGTCTGGCCGCAGATATGCTGGAATGGACAGACACATTCCCCAAGGTGCTGGATGATCTGGACAGCCTGCTGACGAACAACCGTATCTTTAAACAAAGAACCGTGGATATCGGTGTGGCCACAGCCCAGCAGGCACTGGACTGGGGATTTACCGGCCCCATGCTTC